>DASZJO010000042.1:0-59369 GCA_035948015.1 Puia sp. | reverse complement strand
GACTCAGTGATGTATTATGTAACCGCCAGCTACGATTATTGCATCAGCGCGGTTAAGAGCACGGATGTGAACAAATGGGGCGAAAACAAGAAAGTGTTTGGGAGGGAATTGACAAGGTTTGCAATAATGATAAAAACTTTTGAGCATCAAACACATCAGCGTGGTCAGACAACTATTTATATCCGCTTGCAGGGAATAAAGCCGCCGCCGGAAAGATTGTTCTAAAATTCTTTTTGATGCAAAGCCATCGACAAAGCATGGCTTTGTATTTTTAAACACGATTTGTATAACCCCGTGGCCGGTATCTTGCAGGGGCAAATCCACATTTTCTTTTGAACGCCTTGCTAAACGTAAAAATATCAGGAAACCCGCATGACTCAGCTATTTCGGCAAAACCCATTTTTTCATCCTGAATCAATTCCTTGGCCAGCCCTATTTTCTTATCGAGGATATATTGGTAAGGCGTTGTCCTGAATGCAAGCTTAAAATTCCTGTAAAAGAAAAATTCGGACATAAAAGCAAGACTTGCAATGCCGGCGATCTTGGGGTTCTTCGTGAAATTGGCATCCATATATTCTTTCCCAATCAGCAGCCTTTTCATTATTTCGTTCCTCGTCGTATGCCTTACAGACCTCAATCCGCTTAACGAAACCCTGATCGTCTTCTCGTTCAAAACGATCGCCTCAGCAAGATTCAATAGCCACTCTTCATCCAAATATATCTCATTTCCCCTGCCCTCTTTGATCAGCGCTACAAGTGGCCTTAATGATTTAGAGACTGCCAAAGAACTGTTCAGATTATAGGCGTTTTCGAATAATTGACAATCAGGATATCCATCCATCCGCTTGTCCAAATCGAAATGATCTCCTGAAGTTAACAGCCGAAATGCATCACTAATTAATGAAGGCTTTAAGTGAATGCAAATCTGCGAGACTTCCTTTTTCGAATCGATGATACCAATGCCATCCTGGTCGCCGTTGCAAATCAGGAATTCATTCTTAGATATCCTGTATGATTTCTTTTCCAAAATGTACTCGGCATGGCCATCTACCACCAGTCTCAGTGTGCTGTATTTGAAAGCATTGCTGATTTGGGCCTCGGCAAGTGTGCACAAAACAGCACAGCTCTTATCTATTGACAGATTCAGGGCGACGCAGTTTTCTTTGTCCAATACTTTAAACAAATTCATGTTGAAACAAATTAAACACATCTCAAATTTACTGCAAGAAAGCGGATAAAGCAATCCTTCTATCAAAATATAAAGGTATCGGTCACTTGATTTACTGTCTTGTCAAATCCTGCCTGTTTCCTGTCGACAACGAATCGGACATCGGACTATAATTACTTTTACAGCAAATAAGATATCAACAAATTAAAACAGCATTATGGCCTACAGAATTTACCAGGTGGATTCTTTTTGCAAGGATCTTTTTTCAGGGAACCCCGCAGCTGTTTGCCCACTCGAAAACTGGCTTGAAGATCAGACCATGAAGAATATTGCAGCCGAAAATAATTTGGCCGAAACAACTTTCTATGTAAAAGAAAAGGGTGGGTTCCGAATACGGTGGTTCACTCCTGAGATGGAAATCGATTTATGCGGCCACGCAACCCTGGCGGCTGCCCACGTGCTTTTCACTCATGAAGGTTTCGTGGGCAATGCCATTTCACTTGCTTCCTGCAGCGGTGAATTGAAGGTAAGCAAAAAAGGAGACCAACTGACACTTGATTTCCCCGCAGACCAAATTAAACAGGTCGAAGTTACTGCCGATATGCTGCAATGGTTCTCTGCAAAGCCCATCGAAGCATACAAAGGGAGATCTGACTACATGCTTGTTTTCAGGTCGGAAGCCGAGGTCGCAGGTATTCGCGCGGACTTAGCGGTCATAGGGAGTCTGACTGGCTGCCGGGGTGTGATCATCACGGCAAAAGGGGATACCGTCGATTTTGTTTCAAGGTTTTTTGCCCCTCAAATAGGCATACCGGAAGACCAGGTCACGGGCTCGGCTCATACAACTCTAACCCCGTATTGGTCTCAAAGGCTACTGCAAAGCGAATTTGAAGCAATCCAATTGTCGCCCAGAAAAGGGTACTTACATTGCAAGCATGCCGGCGAAAGGATAGAGATTAGCGGGCAGGCAAAGACATATATGATTGGGGAAATATTCCTCAAATAAATCTGGTTTTTCGAATAATTTAGTGCATTCCCGCCAGATCTTCACCCTGCCCAAAAATAATCGACAACCAACGCCCCGCTGATAATCAACAACCCGAAAAACTCGCGGGTCTTCTCGATCCAGGGCTTTTCAGCCTTCATACTTTCGACAATACTGGGCCGCTTGTACTTGACAATCCAGTCGCGGACGCCATCGCGGGCGAAAAAGAGGATGATCGCATAGATCAGGTAAAAGGCAACCAATATGAGATATACGCGCGGATAATACTTCCCAAAGACCGTCAGCCCGCAGCAGGCGGCGGCGCTGACATAAATAGGTACCCAAAGCCAGGGGTCGATGTCGTTCAAGTTGAGGTAGGCGAAATATAAGAATGCCAGGCAAAAGATGACATTGAGGATCAGGAGGACCATAGACCGCGAAGATAGGGTTTCCCACCTGAACCTGGATACGACCGTCACCCGGGTATGGGATCAAAGAAGTCAAAGAGCGGTTGGGACAATAGTGAGGTCATCCATCAACCGCTGGATGCTGGCACTGAAATTCGACCGGTTGATTCCGGTTATCCGATCCAACGCCTCAAAATAATTCTCATTGTCTTGTTGGTACTTTCCGCAGGTAAGGAATTGAACGACGGCAGGAAAGCCTTTTTCCTTTTCGATCTTTTTCACCAGCAGCGCGGTGATCACATACGAAACATACAGGTGGTTCTGATCAGGCGGAGCGAAATTCCGGTTCTCGTTAAATACGGACAACCAATCCCGGTTATCACCCATACTAGCCTTGAATTGCCGGAAGACCTGCTCCCAGCTCAAACCCCAGCTGCCACCATAGAGATAGGCGCAGGCTTCATCGATTGGCTTGTTGATCGATCCGATCGGCACCGCCGCATGTAGCCGGTCATGCCAGAGATCATGAAGATCGAACAAGGTAGGGCCGGTACCGCCCAGCACATGCAACGAAGTCTGCTGTTCAAAGGCTGTCAAACTTTCACCGTTGACGCCATTGTACTCCAGTTTGTAATCGACTCCTAACGCCTCGAGCGCTTCCTGGAAGGTGCCGCAGCAAAAGAACTCGGTGCGGTATGCGGGAGCATGCAATTTCGCATCAAATTCATGCGCTTTGCCGATATAGCCCTTGATGATCGGTTCATTGAAAGAATAATTGCTGTAATGAAAGGTGAAATCAGCATATCGGCGAGTCGTCCAGCCGACGGTATTCCGCTTGAGGGGCGAGTGGAAAACGAATCCTTCTCCCAGCCGGTGTGCGACGAGTTTAAAGCTCGCCCTGAGTAGCGGCATCGTGTCGCGAAGCCCGAGGTAAGAGAATTGAACGATATAGTCAGCGCTGTCGAGCCGGCTGACATTCGTGAGATAACAATGGCAGGGCACTGTCATGCCCGGCAGCGGGCCGCCCATTCCCCTAACCTCATCGAGCAGGTCGGCTGTTTCCGCGAGATAGTCCGGCTGGATAAACGTATTGTCCTTATGGGCGCCGTGGAGCTGGCTGAGCAAGCCGTTAAGCGAACTGATCAGTTGTTGTTTCTGCAACGAATCCAGCGGAATGCGCGCGTATGCAGGGACAACCACCGGCTGAATTTGCGACCGACCGCACAATGAAAACAGCATCATACAAAGGAAAGGCAACAGCTTGAACATTGAGATGGCTTTAGGAACCGAACTTACCGAATTTATCGGTATGAAGAGCCTGCGTTCCGAATAACCAAATTTTCACTAAATTGGATGAAACTCCTGCACATGAGATTTTCATCCCTAAAACCCGGCCCTACGGGCATGCTCCTCTTCTTATTCCTTTTCGGTCAGCAAGGTGCGCGCGGTCAGTCAAAAGGCCGATACGACACAACGTTTGTCGAAAATTTGAAGCGACAAGCTCTCGTCTCCGTCGACAACAAGGAAAAATCCGTCCAGGAAGCAGTGGATATGGTCTTCTCTTTTGGTGAGCTTGGTTTCCAGGAGTTCGAGACCTCCAAATACCTGACCGGCATTTTGGAAAAGAACGGGTTTTCCGTTGAAAGAGGAGTCGCGGGAATTCCAACTGCATGGGTCGCCCGCTGGGGCAATGGCAGCCCGGTGATCGCCCTGGGCAGCGATATCGACTGTATACCCAAGGCTTCACAGAAACCTGGCGTCGCCTATAAATCTCCGATCGTCGAGGGGGCGCCCGGTCATGGTGAAGGCCACAATTCGGGCCAGGCTGTGATCATCTTCGGAGCGCTTGCGGTCAAGGAACTGATGGAAAAGAACCATCTCCCGGGAACACTGGTGATCTGGCCGGGGGTGGCGGAGGAACTGCTTGGAAGCAAGGCCTGGTATATCCGGGATGGTATACTTAAAAATGTCGATGCCTGCATCTTCACTCACGTCAACAGCCGGTTCCAGGCGCGCTATGGCGATCCGGGATACAATGGGATGGTGTCGGTCCAATTCAGCTTTGAGGGAGAGGCGGCGCATGCCGCGGGCGCGCCGTGGCGGGGCAAAAGCGCACTGGACGCCGTGGAACTGATGGATGTCGGCTGGAATTTCAAACGGGAACACCTCAAGCCGACCCAGCGCTCACACTATGTCATCACCGACGGCGGAGACCAGCCCAACGTTGTGCCATCCAAAGCCAGTGTCTGGTATTATTTCCGCGAACGGACCTATCCGGATATCCTTAGCATGTATGAGGCGGGGCAACGTATCGCACAAGGCGCGGCCATGATGACGGATACGAAAATGAATTACCGCATCCTGGGCGCGGCATGGCCTCCACATTTCAACAAGGCGCTGGCGGTCGCAATGACCGCCAATATCCGGCGGGTAGGCATGCCTGTTTGGAGCGAGGCGGATCAGAAGCTGGCCCGTGCCGTCCAGAAATTGGTAGAAGCGCCAAAGGTCGACTTCGAGGACGGCGACTCGATCAACGGACTAAAGACGGCAGTGGACACGTTGAAGGGTTCAGTGCCTTTTTCGATGGGCGGGGGCTCAGATGATATCGGCGATATCTCCTGGAATATCCCGACCGTCCAACTCTTCTATCCAGCCAATATCCCCGGAACGAAAGGCCATCACTGGGCCGATGCGATCGCGATGGCTACTCCGATTGCGCACAAGGGCACCGTAGCCGGCGCAAAGGCGGTTGCCCTGACCCTGATCGACCTGTTCACCAACCCGGCGCTCCTGGATTCCGCAAAAGCCTATTTCACGAATGTGCAGACGAAGGAGGTCCATTATCAATCTTTTATCACGGAAAAAGACCCGCCGAGTATTTTTTTGAACAAGGCGATAATGGATACCTATCGGGATAAGATGAGGCCGTTCTATTACAATCCGGCGAAATACAAAACCTACCTGGACCAGCTGGGGATCACCTATCCGACGCTGGAGCCGGCACAAAAGCAACAATAACTCTGCAGATCGCCGGGGAAAAGGACCCTAAATATCCGGAAGGGGTACTGAAGGTCACTGACGCGACGGTGCATGCTGCGCAAAACGGACAGCGCGGATGGAGCAAAACCTCCCCCGTCATGGTCTTTGCCAGGTCCATCCGGCGGTAATGGATTTTTGGGTATTTTTGCACCATGGAAAAAGCCTTGGAAGAGACAAAACGAACGTTAATACTTCAGTGGATCCAGCCCGGTCTGGAAGGATTGATGGACGGATCCGTATCCTCACTCGCGCCGCTGTTCGCCACCGCGCTGTCGACAAAGAATAACCACACTACTTTCCTGGTCGGCATGGCGGTCGCCGTCGGTGCGGGGATCAGCATGGCGTTCTCAGAAGCCTTGTCCGACGATGGAAAATTGAGCGGCAGGGGCAATCCGATCTACCGCGGATTCATCTGCGGGTTGATGACCTTTCTCGGCGCTGCCGGTCATGCCCTACCCTTCCTGCTGGCTTCCTGGCAGTCCGCGATGACGGTGGCAATCATCATAGTCATTGTAGAATTGTTTGTGATCGCATGGGTTCGGCATAAATACATGGAAACCCCGCTTTGGAAAGCCGTCGGCCAGATCGTCGTCGGCGGGATCGTGGTCTTTATTGCGGGCGTCCTGATCGGGCAAAGCTAGCCGGCGCCTCGCAGGCTCTCCACCCGCGCGCTCAATCCCTTTTCCACGAGGATCCCTTCCGCCAGTGCCTGGTCGATCCAGGGCTGAAACTCGGCTGGATGAACCAATCTTTTCCCGGTGACCGGATGAATACGCGTAAAAACGGTCCAAAGGATTGCCTTCAACTGGCGCTCCGGGTCAAACATGACCATCTCCACCTGCAGCCAGCTGTCGCCTATCCCTATCAGCGCCGATTGGATGATAACGGATTCATTGTAGGTCGCCGGGCGGAGATAGCGGATCTCATGCGCACTGACGACAAAGGCTTGCCCTTGCTGCGCCCATACTTTGAGGTCAATGTCATAAAGCTCCTTCAGGTGGTCTTCGCGGGCATTAAGAAAATAATCGATGTATTTGCTGTTGTTCAAATGCCCAAACGGATCACAATCGTTGAAACGGACAGTGTATACCGACTGTGGAAATTTTTCCATGAATGACTGATTATTGGTGCCGCAAATATAATTCCGGACTGAATTCCTACGGAATATCGACCAATTTAATACTGTCGATTGATCTAAAACAATTATTTTATCACTCTGATTAATTATTTGTGAAATTTCCCTAACTTGTTTGCTCTAGCTCACATGAGAAAATTTTATACTTTGGAGCCCGGCATGTCCGGGCTTCTTGCTTTCCTGCTTTGCCTGGCCACCGTCTGCGCCGCTCAGGGACCCGGAAATGACAAGTCGGACACCATTCCGCTTGGCGGCAATGCCTGGCGTCATCACTCGGGCGGCCCGGCGATAGCGGTTGACAGCGCCGGCGGCTATATCGACAACGCAGGGATCGGCGGCTGGACCGACAGTGCGGTATTTTTCGATGTCTGGTTGCGGACCACGGCGCCGGGTGACATGCGGATATGGATAGCAGGTAGTGTGCCGGAAGGGCGCAGTCGGATCCGGGTTGATGCGGGAACCACCCGCCGCTTCGCTATGGTCGACCTGGAAGGCCGCGGGCAACGGACTTATGAACTAGGGGCATTTACACTCCGCGACACCGGCTATCAATGCGTCCGCATCCGCGCGATCCATCGCACCGGTCCGATCTATGCGGACATCTCCGCGATCGTCGTGAAGGGGCCGCCAATCAATAGCCGAACGGCGTTCGTGCCCAACAACGAAGGTAATTTTTTTCACTGGGGCCGACGCGGGCCTTCGGTCCATCTCAACTATCCCCTTCCGCCGGACTTCGGCGCCAGCTGGTTCTACAATGAGGTCACGGTGCCTCCGGGCCAGGATGTTCAAGGTTCCTATTTCATGGCATGTGGTTTTGCGCAGGGATATTTTGGCATGCAGGTCAACTCATCAACGGAGCGGCATATCCTGTTCTCGGTCTGGAGCCCTTTCGAGACCGATGATCCGGCCGCCATCCCCGACAGCCAGCAGATCCGGCTCCTTAAAAAGGGAACAGGCGTCCACACCGGCGCATTTGGCAATGAAGGAGCAGGCGGTCAAAGCTATCTGAACTATCCCTGGAAGGCCGGGCATACCTACCGGTTTCTGCTCCATTCACAGCCGGCCGAAAATCGGCATACGGTCTTCACCGCCTGGTGGTATGCCCCGGAGGAAGGACAATGGCGCCTGATCGCCAGTTTCAGCAGGCCGCAACCGAGCACGGGACTAACCAACCTATATTCCTTCCTGGAGAATTTCGAGCCGGAACAAGGGGACCGAAAGCGATATGTGCTGTTCAACCATGCCTGGGCCGGCGACAGTACGGGGCATTGGGTATCCCTCAACCGGGCGCGGTTTACCGTCGACAACACCGGCCGAAAAGGATATCGGATGGACTACGGCGGCGGCGTGCGCGACGGCAGCTTTTACCTGGAGAATGATGGCTTTTTTAACGGATATACTCCGGCCGGCATTTGGCTGGATCGTGCGGCGGATGATGGCAACCGGGGACCGGGTATCGCGTTACCACGATGATATTTTTTAAACTTTTTTCCCGGTATCATTGTTCAGTTTCAGGTAAGCCATCGATTCGGGGTCTGAAAAAACCAGCCATCATATGACGATCAGTCCTTTTGCGGGCAAACCCGCCGTGCCGGCGCTGCTGGCCAATATTCCGAAGCTTATCACCGCATATTACACCCTTGTTCCCGATAGCCAGGTCAGGGAGCAACAGGTACAGTTCGGCACGTCCGGTCACCGGGGTTCATCGCTCAACACATCTTTTAATGAATGGCATATCCTGGCTATAACCCAGGCCATCTGCCAGTATCGCGCCGCCAACCAGATCAGCGGGCCGCTGTTCATCGGCGCAGATACCCATGCCTTGTCTGAGCCGGCGCTGGCCTCTGCGCTGGAAGTGCTTGCGGCTAACCAGGTGGAGACGATGCTGGCGAAAGACAATGACTATGTCCCCACTCCCGCCATCTCCCTCGCTATCCTCGCATACAATCAGGGTCGCAAAGATGGACTGGCGGACGGTATCGTGATCACCCCCTCACACAACCCGCCCACCGACGGCGGTTTCAAATACAACCCGCCCAATGGCGGCCCGGCTGACGAAAATATTACCAACTGGGTTCAGAACAAGGCCAACGAGCTTCTCGCCGCCAAACTGGCGGGTGTCAAGCGGGTTTCTGTCCGGCAAGCCCTGGCCGCGGGCACTACGCACTATCATGATTATCGCGGGCAATACGTCGACGCTCTCGCGTCGGTGATCGACCTGGACCTGATCCGCAGCTCGGGGATCCATATCGGCGCCGATCCGCTGGGCGGTGCGGGTGTCCATTACTGGCAGCCGATAGCCGATCAGTACAAATTGAACCTGGAAGTCGTGAACAAAGAGGTGGACCCTACCTTCCGGTTCATGACCGTTGACTGGGACGGGCAGATCCGCATGGACCCTTCCTCGGCTTACGCCATGGCGCGCCTGATCGGCATGAAAGACCGTTTCGATATCTCCGTCGCCTGCGACACCGATCATGACCGCCATGGTATCGTCACAAAAAGCGTAGGTCTCGTTCCGCCCAATCACTATTTGGCTGTGTGCATCGACTACCTTTTCCGGAACAGGCCCGGCTGGGGCCCGAATGCTGCAGTGGGAAAAACGGTGGTGAGCAGCAGTATCATCGACCGGGTCACGGCGCGGTTGAAGCGCAAACTTTATGAAGTGCCGGTCGGATTTAAATGGTTTGTAGACGGGTTGTTGGACCGGTCATTGGGATTCGTTGGCGAAGAAAGCGCAGGTGCGTCCTTCCTTCGCAAAGACGGCAGCGTTTGGACGACGGACAAAGACGGGATCATTGCCGCGCTGCTTGCCGCCGAGATTACGGCCCGGGTAGGCAAAGATCCGGGCGAAATTTATCGCGACCTGACAAAAGAATTCGGCGAACCGGTATATGATCGGGTCGAAGCGCCCGTCACGCCGGAAGGGAAGGCTGCACTAAAGAAACTATCCGGTCAGCAGGTAAAGACAACCGAACTGGCGGGCGAGAAGATAGAAGCAATCCTGACGAAAGCGCCCGGCAACAATGCAGCAATCGGCGGACTGAAAGTGGCCACGGCCAACGGCTGGTTTGCCGCCCGGCCCTCAGGTACCGAGAACATCTATAAGATCTATGCCGAAAGTTTTAAAGGACAAGAGCATTTGAAACGCATCATCGCCGAGGCGCAGACCATCGTCGATGCGGCCATCGGTAAATAAAATATCGGACTATTTATGGACAACAATTATGGTATCTCCATCAGCAGCAAAGAATCAACTCAGACGGATGAATTTAATGTACTTCGAGGGCTGGCCCTGGACTTGCGCTGGTCCTGGAACCATGAAGCCGACGATCTATGGCAGCAGCTGGACCCTGTCCTCTGGGCACAGACCAACAATCCCCTGATCGTCCTGCAAACGGTATCCGGCGATACGTTGAAGCAGCAGCTGTCGAATCCCACATTCCGCGCGACCATGGAAGATCTGCTAAAGAAAAAAGAGGCCGCCGATGCGGCCAACTCCTGGTTTTCTTCCGCCCATCCCGGCAGCCCGCTGAAGACCGTCGCTTATTTCAGTATGGAATTCATGCTGAGCGAAGCGTTGCCCATTTATGTGGGCGGCCTGGGCAATGTGGCGGGGGACCAGCTAAAATCGGCCAGCGACCTGGGCGTCCCGGTGGTGGCCGTCGGGCTGCTGTACCAGCAAGGGTATTTCCGGCAAATGATCGACCCGAACGGTGAGCAACGGGATTATTATCCCTATAACGATCCGGGGCAGCTGCCCATCACCCCGCTGCGGGGAGCGAATGGAGACTGGCTGCGGCTGGAAGTCCCTTTCCCGGGGAGGTCGCTATGGCTGCGGACCTGGCAGGTACAGGTAGGCCGATTGAAATTACTTTTGCTGGACAGCAACGATGCCGGGAATCTGCCGTTCTACCGGGGGATCACTGCCGAAGTATATGGCGGCGATAACGAAATGCGGATCAAGCAGGAGATCGTACTGGGCATCGGCGGATGGCGGCTGCTGGAGGCGTTGGGTATCCATCCCGAAGTATGTCATCTCAACGAAGGACATGCGGCGTTTGCCGTGCTGGAACGGGCCCGCAGCCAGATGGAGAGAACAGGTCAATCCTTTGAAGAGGCGCTCGCCATCACCAGGGCGGGAAATATCTTCACGTCGCATACGGCAGTGGCAGCAGGCTTTGATCATTTCGACCCGGGGCTGGTGTCCTGGTACCTGGGAGATTACGCTACCCAAAAGCTCCATATTTCCGTAGCGGACCTGCTGGCGCTGGGACGGCAATATCCGCATGAGCCGACCGAACCCTTTAACATGGCCTATCTCGCCATCCATGGAAGTGGCGCCGTCAATGGCGTGAGTAAGCTGCATGGCAGCGTGAGCCGTCAGCTCTTCGGGCCCCTTTTCTGGCGCTGGCCGACGGAGGAAGTCCCGGTGGGGCATGTCACCAACGGCGTTCATGTGCCCAGTTGGGATTCAACGGCTTCCGACGTCTTGTGGACAACAGTGTGTGGCAAAGACAGATGGCTGGGCGAAACAGAGGAGTTGCACAAAAAAGTGGTCCTGGCGCCTGACGACCTGATCTGGCAGATGCGGACAACCACAAGGGCATCGCTGGTGAGCTATATCCGTACACGACTGACGGAGCAACTGGCTGCATCGGGCGCCAGTCCCGAGTTCATCGAAGCGGCCGGATCAGTCTTTGACCCGCATATCCTGACCCTGGGTTTTGCGCGTCGTTTTGTCCCTTACAAACGCCCGGACCTGCTGTTGACGGACCCCGCCCGGCTCGCCCGCCTGCTGACCAATACGGCACAACCGGTACAACTGGTCATTGCCGGGAAAGCGCCGCCAGCCGACCAATCCGGAAAAGACCTGATCCGGCGATGGGTAGAATTTATCAAGCAGTGGAATTTGGAAAAACACGCCATCTTTTTGAGCGATTATGATATGCTGCTGGCGGAGCACCTCGTGCAAGGCGTAGATGTCTGGCTGAATACGCCGCAACGGCCCTGGGAAGCCAGCGGCACGAGCGGGATGAAAGTGCTGGTCAACGGCGGTCTCAACCTGTCCGAGTTGGATGGCTGGTGGGTGGAGGCCTACCGTCCGGATGTCGGCTGGGCACTGGGTGACGGAAAGGAGCATGGTGGCAGCCCGGCCTGGGACGCCTATGAAGCGGAGACGTTGTTTGCGATCCTCGAGCAACAGGTGATCCCTGCGTTCTATCAGCGTAATGCCGCCGGTATCCCTGTCGAATGGGTGGCCAAAATCCGACAGAGCATGGCGACGCTGACGCCGTTCTTTAGCGCCAACCGCACCGTTCGCGAATACACCGAAAAATTTTATCTCCCCGGCGCCAAAGCCTATGCGGACCGGGCCGCCGACAATGGCGCGCTTGGCCGGCGTATTGTACTGTGGAAGCGGGCGATCGAAGTAAACTGGTCGAAGATTCATTTTGGTGCGGTGAACGCTTATCCGGATAAGGATCCGGCTACCGGCGCCGACGAACACCGGTTTGAAGTGCAGCTATACCTCGGCGATATCTCGCCAGACATGGTGCTGGTCGAACTATATGCCGATGGCGTGGGCGGGGGTCCATCGATCCGGCAAAAGCTCGATCTGCATTCCCCTGCGACGCCTGGTGGTGGCATGACAGTCTTTGGCGGAAGGGTGCCGGCAACGCGGTCTGCAGCGGACTTTACCCCGCGGGTAATGCCGCATTTGGATGGCGCGCTGGTGCCGTTGGAGACCGCGCAAATCCTGTGGCAGCGTTAAACTATCATCGTCCGAAACGTTAGATTCACGCGCGGCTGCATCACCTTTGCAGTCTTCGGCAATGAATGCATCCAGTGGGTCTGCGTAGTCCCGTGCATCACCAGGAGACTGCCCGGCTCCAGTTGGAGGGAGACTGTCTCGCGCGTCTTGCGATGGCGGAAAGAGAATTTGCGTTCCGCGCCGAGGCTGAGTGAGGCAATCGCACCACCTGGCTCGAGAGTTTTCTCGTCATCGCTGTGCCACGCCATACCTTCTTCGCCATTGTGATAGAGGTTAAGCAGGCAGGAATTGAAGGTTCGATCGCAGCGCGTTTCCGCCATGACTTTCAGTTCCAGCAGGTCGGGAGTCCAGTTGAGCGCCTCCCTTGCTTTGCCCGAGTATGCATAGGAATAGCGCCTGTCGCCATACCAGGCCACTTTCCGTTTGGTCACGATATGCCGCCCGAATATGACGGCTTCGTCGTTGCGCCATTCGATGTGCCGGAGCATAACGTCGAGATAGTGGCGGGATTCCGCAGCCGAAAGCACTTTGCCATAGAAGTCGGCCGCACCGTCGAATGGCAGCAGATTGACGACCTGGAAGCTGTTGAATAGTTCCATATTACGCCGATTTTGCCGAGTGAGCCGCTTCCCAGCCGATCATCGCCGTCTTGCGGGTCGCCCCCCAATGGTACTGACCAATGATGCCCGTTGATTGGATCACCCGATGGCAGGGGATCAGGAAGGCTACTGGATTGTCGCCGACCGCAGAGCCTACCGCCCGTGAAGCCTGGGGATTGCCGAGCTGCCCGGCGATATCCTTATATGTGGTCAGGCCGCCCATCGGGATCTTCAGCAGAGTTTCCCATACTTTTAGTTGAAAATCGGTTCCTTTCAGGTGCAGTTTGATCTCCTGCAGGCGGCTCCAATCCTGTGTAAAAATGTATAAGGCGTTTTGCTGAGTGAGATCGGTCATCTGCCGCAGCCGGGCTTGAGGGAATCGGGATCGCAGATCGGCGAAGGCCGCCGGCTCGCCCGAAGGCGTGGCCTGATCCACGAATGCCATATAACAGACGCCCTTGGCAGTGGAAGCGACGAGCAGCGCGCCAAACGGGCTTTCGGCAAAGCTGTAATTGATCTCCAGGTCGGCGCCCCCATTGCGGAACTCGCCGGGCGTCATCCCTTCGATGCTAACGAAGAGATCATGAAGTCTTCCCGTACCGGAAAGACCCGTATCAAAGGCCGCATCATAGACCGTTGCGCGCTGATCCTGGAGTACTTCCTTGGCGTGCTCCACACTGACATACTGGAGGAATTTCTTAGGGCTCACTCCCGCCCAGTCGGTAAATAGCCGCTGGAAATGATAGGGGCTCAGATGGATCTTCTCCGCCACTTCTTCCAGGCTGGGCTGTGATTGAAAATGGTCCCGGATATAGTCGATCGCCGCAGCGATCCGGTCATAATTGATCTGTTCCTGCTGTTTCATGTCTGTTAAATTTACGACACAAAACTATCCCCGAAAGCCAAAGCAGACAACCCGGTTATTGCGGAGTTTGCGGATGGAAGACATTAAAATTCTAAATTAGCAGCGGGACCACTAATTTCAGGCGCTATCAAAAAGCTTATCGTCATATTCTGTATCGCTGTGGGAAACTGTCTGTCCGCCAACAGTCAGACCAGGACGTTAACCGGCAGGGTAATGGATTCCGCTACCCGCCAGCCGATCCCGAAAGCCAGCATCAGCGTGATAGGTACCGGCCGCGGTGCGATCTCAGACACTGCCGGCCGCTTCCATCTGTCACTTCCAAACAAATCGCCGCGCATCCGTGTCAGCGCCGCCGGCTACGTTCCGGTTGCATTGCTTATCGATAGCAGCACGACACCCCTAACAGTCTTGCTTTCGGTTTCCTATGTTTCGCTGCAGCAAGTGGTCGTCGACCGGAAGAAACGATACCGGAACCGACATAACCCCGCTGTGGACCTGATCCGGGAAGTCATCGCTCACAAGTCGCAGAACGCGCCCGCATCCTATCCGTATCTTGCTTATCATCAATACGACAAGATCCGCGTATTGACGGACCGGCCGCCCCGGGTCATCACGGAGGGGAAGCTGTTCCGAAGATATCGTTTCCTGTTCACGCCCGACACGACGCTTGTTCCCGGCAAACGCCTGGTGCCGGCCTATCTGGAAGAAACCTATTCCCGGAATTATGAACGAACCAACCCGGACCGGAAGAAGGAAGTCATCCTTGGTCATAAGCGGGTCGATCTGGGGGAATATCTCGATATGAGCGGCGTTAGCGCAATTATGAACCGGCTCTATGAGGATTTCACTGTGTATGACAATACCATGCTGGTGTTCACGCTGCAGTTCATGAGCCCGGTAGCGAAGCTGGGGCCCGACCTCTATGAATACTTTATCCGGGACACCATCGAAGAGGAAGGTATCCGCCTGGTCCGGGTCAATTTTATCCCGCGAAATCCGCAGGACCTGCTGTTCAAGGGCAATCTGTACATCACCCTTGACGGGTCCTACGCCATCAAGAAGGCCGAGCTGGAGGCGAGCAACCACAGCAATGTCAACTGGGTACGAAGCTTCGTGGTCCGCCAGACCTTTGAAAAAGGACCGGGAGGGCGATACTATCGGTCGCAATCCGACATGCTCTCCTATTTTAGTTTTACCCGAAACAATCTGGGGCTTTACGGCGAGCATGTGGTGGTGCGTTCCGATGTCTCCGATACGACGCTGCCCGACGAGGTTTTTCGTGGCCTGCCGGTCGACACCACGCTGGCTTCGGTGCCGCTGCCGGACAGCGTCTGGGGGGGTATGCGTCCGATTCCGCTAACTACGCCGGAAGAAAGGACTTATCGAAATACGGACAGCCTGGTGAAAATGCGGTCCTATCGCCGGCTGATGGATTGGATCACATTTATAACCGTGGGGTACAAGTCTGCGGGCAAATTCGACATCGGGCCGGTAGGCAATTTCTATTCGTTCAATTCGCTGGAAGGAAGCCGTTATCAGCTGGGCGGCCGGTCAAACGTCAAATTGAGCACCCGATGGTTTACCGATGACTATATCGCTTACGCCACCGGAGATCAACGATGGAAATACTATGTCAGCGCCAACTATTCTATCAATCACAAGTCGATCTACACCTATCCATTCCACTATATCCAGGCCAGCTTTTTACACGACACCCGGAATCCGGGAGCAGAAAATCTATTCGCGCAGGACAACCGTTTTTTAGGCTCCTTTAGCCGCGGCATCGGCGGAAAATGGATGTATACCGATATCGCCAATGTCTCCTATATCCGGGAGTTCGGCGACCATTTCTCCTATAATTTCGGCGTCAAACATTGGTTACAGCAGCCTGCACAGGACTTGTATTATATTTACCAGTCGCCAGCCGGAGCCTACGACAGCATCCATCAGCTGACGACGACACAATTGTCGGTCTCGCTGGGCTGGTCGCCACATCAGCAATTCTATCAGGGCCATACCTCCCGCATGGTCATCAATAATCAATATCCAAGTTTCACGCTCCAATATGCGTTGGGTATCAAAGGGCTGCTGGGCGGGGAAGACAACTATAATGCCTTCCGCGTGGGGATCTCGAAGCGATGGTATCTGGCGCCGCTGGGTTTCATGGATATCCGCCTGAACGCCGGCTATATCACCGGTAATCTCCCCTTCCCGTTGCTGATCATCCAGCCGGCGAACCCTTCGTTCAATTACAGTTTCAATTCCTATAACCTGATGAATGTGGAGGAGTTCATCTCCGATCACTTCGCAGGCCTGAATGTCGATCATTATTTCAACGGTTTCTTCCTTAACAAAATCCCTTTACTGAAGAAACTGAGGCTGCGGGAAGTCGTGGAAGGTAAAATTCTTTTTGGAGGTGTCCGTGCGGAGAACAACCCGGCCTCCAACCCGGAGCAAATGAAATTCCCATTGAACAACCAGGGTGTCCTAACTACTTACGCCCTGGGCAGCCAGCCATACCTGGAAGCCGGAGTAGGCATTTATAATATTCTGAATATCTTCAGAATTGACGTAATACACCGGTTCACTTATCTTCAACACCCCGGTGTTTCAACGACGGGGTTGAGGCTGAGTACCGGGTTGAATTTTTAACAACCTCCAAACAACCCATTCAATTCAGAGAGCGTATATTACACTCATATCGATATGACAAAATCACTAGTCGGCCTGTTGTTTACCGCCTTGTTTGCCACAAGCGACTGGCATTACAACCTCGTTGAAGCCCGGCAACTCGCCCGGGACCAGCATAAGCATATTTTGCTGAATTTTTCCGGAAGCGACTGGTGCGCACCATGTATCCTGTTGCGCAGACAGATCCTGGATAACGCCACGTTCCTGCAAATGGCCGATACGAGCCTCGTCCTCGTGAATGCCGATTTTCCCCGCAGCAAAAAGAACCAGTTGAATTCCCGACAGCAGGCGTTGAATAACACGATGGCCGACGAATATAATAGCCAGGGGAAATTCCCCTATACGCTGCTGCTAAACGCCGATGGAAAAGTGTTGAAGACCTGGGAAGGACTCCCGAACGAGAAACCGGCTGATTTTGCGGCGGAGGTCCGGTGGGCGATCGACGCCGATCCCTTACCGACACAACGATAATGACCGACACGCTCCCCATAGAAACTATAGTCAGGAAGGCCTTTCGAAAGACCCTTCCGCTGATGGGCAACAAGTTTGAGCTGACGGTCATCGCGGCCGACGAGACCTGGGCCATGGGCCGGATCGATGCGGGCATCGCCGAGATCCGGCGGATCGAAAGGCTGCTCACGACCTTTAGCGAGGATAGCGAGACCAGCCTTATCAACCGGAACGCAGGAATCGCCCCGGTGGCAGTGAGCAGCGAGACATTTGAGTTGATCGAGCGTTCACTTCGCATCTCCCGGCTGACCCGGGGCGCCTTCGATATTAGTTACGGTTCCATCGACAAGCGGCTCTGGAACTTCGATACCACGATGAAATCCTTGCCCGACAAGGATACCGCGAAAAAAATGGTCCGGCTGATCGATTACCGGAATATTGTCGCGGATCGGAAACAATGCACCGTATTTCTGAAGGAAGAAGGGATGCGGATCGGATTCGGCGGGATTGGCAAGGGCTACGCCGCGGAGCAGGCGAAAAAGATCATGATGGCGATGGGGGTCGACAGCGGGATCGTTAATGCGTCAGGGGACCTTGCGATTTGGGGATATCAGCCCGACGGCAGCCCATGGACTATCGGCATTGTCGATCCCAACGTGAGCGGCCGGATCTTCTCTACGCTCAATGTCACAAACCTGGCGGTAGCGACATCCGGCAACTATGAAAAATATATCCTGATCAACGGAAAGAAATATAGCCATACCATCAATCCCCGGACAGGATTACCGGTTACCGGGATCAAAAGCGTCACGATCCTTTGCCCCAACGCCGAATTCGCCGATGCGATCGCGACACCGGTTATGATCATGGGGATCCGCGCCGGCATAGATATGATCAACCAGTTGAAGGATGTCGAGGCGGTCATGATCGATGACGATGACCATATATTTCATTCCGCAAACTTAAGATTCAGATAAAATGACAAGTATGAGAAAAAGAATATCGTATATGCTGGCTCTTGCCGCAACTGCCGTATCCTGCCTCCCGTCCTGCCAATCCGTCAAGGAGTACCAAAAAAGCAGACTCAACGACTCGGAAATGTCTTTGGGCAACCGCAAGATAGAAAAAGAAGAGCTGAACTTCCAGGCTTACCGCGAAGGCTCTTCCGGCGCCAACGGCGGCAAGACCGGCGGAGGCTGCGGCTGCAATTAAATTCATCAACTACTACCTCCTGCACACATGAGAAGAGTCTGCTTAACTATAACCGGCATGGTCATCGGCATCCTGGCCGCGTTCTCTCAAAATGCCCCCGCCGATACCTCGGGGTTCAAATCCCGCGCCCTGAAGATCGATGAGATCAATATCCTTTCCAGCTATTACACCCAGACCGCAGACAAATCGGCCGTCTCCGGCGGCGACCCCGGGCCAAGGGGTATCGGTAATGTCACCGACCTGTCCAATGGCCTTGAGATCAAACTGGTCGGCTGGGACCCGAAAGGGCGCAAGAATTCCCTAACTGGTGGGATCGGGATGGATAATCATACTGCCGCTTCCCAGGCTTATGTCGACTCCAGCGGCCGCGGCAAGAAGACGGGCACCCGCATTTATCCGACAGTAGACTGGACGATCGAAAACGAAACCCGGGGCACCTCCTTCGGCATCGGCGCTTACTATTCGGCCGAGCATAACTATTATCATTCGGTCGGGCTCAATACTTCCTTCAGCGCAAAAACAAAACACAACGGCGAATTCAGCGCCAAGCTGAACGGCTACTTTGATCGCATTGTCATGATCAGGCCGTCTGAGCTGATCCCGGTCGACTCAGCAAATGTCACCACCAGCCCCACAACCGACAGTGTCGTGTATATTACCACTGCCAGCGGCCGCACGGAGGCGCTCAACTATAGTACCGGACAGGTGCTCAGCAAAGGCGGCCAGGTCCGGATCCCCTCCAGCAGCCGGGACTCGTATTCAGCGTCCTTCTCTTTCACCCAGATCATCAACCAACGGCTGCAGGGCGCCATCCTCATAGACTTTGCTTATCAGACCGGCTACCTGGGACTGCCTTTCCATCGGGTATATTTCGCCGATAGCAGCACAGCCGTTGTGGAAAAGCTCCCAACGCAGCGGGTGAAGCTACCCATTGGCCTTCGACTGAACTATTTCCTGGGCGATAACGTGATCCTGCGCGGGTATTATCGGTTCTATATCGACAATTGGGGGATCCGATCGCATACGGCCAGCCTCGAGATTCCGGTGAAGATCACTCCGTTCTTTTCGGTCAGCCCCTTTTACCGCTATTATATCCAGTCGGCATCCACTTATTTCGCGCCTTTTAAGGTGCATACGCCGGCGGACGAATATTATACCAGCAATTATGCCCTCTCCGCTTTTAGCGGTCAATATTTCGGTACCGGAATCCGCCTTGCGCCGCCCGGCGGGATCGGGAGCAAACACCTGAGTGTGCTGGAGATCCGGTATGGGCACTATACTGAAACAACCAACCTGGTGTCGAACCTGATTGGGTTGAACCTGACGTTCAAATAGCCCGATTACTCCGCCCGCAGGCTCCTTACCGGGTTTGCTACTGCCGCCATGATCGATTTGTATGATATGGTGAATGCAGCAATGACAAATGACACCGCCAGGGAGACGAAGAAGGTCCCCCATCCGATCCCGATCCTGTAGGCAAAGTTGTCCAGCCAGTTGTGCATGGCCAGCCATGCCACCGGCGCCGCCACCACAAAGGCCAGCAGGATCAGTACGATGAATTCGCGGCCGAACAGCAACAGGATATCAGGCACGGATGCGCCCAGGACTTTCCGGATGCCCACCTCGCGGGTGCGTTGCAGCGTAGCAAAAGCGATCAGCCCGTAAAGACCCAGACAGCCGATAAATATGGCAATGCAGGAGAACATCCGGAACGCGGTAAATACCTTCTGTTCCTGGCGGTAGAATCCGGCAATGTGGTCGTCGAGGAATTCATATTGAAAAAGGTTATCCGGGTTGAGGGCGGACCAGATCTTATCGATCCTGCCGATGGTAGCCTGCATGCCATAAGGATTGAGGCGAACGCTGGCCGCCCAGAAGTTCCGTTCATCATAGAGCATGATGCAGGCCCGCCTTTTCTTATGTTTGCTTTCGCTCTGGAAATCCTGCACGACACCGATGATCCGGCACCGCGTTCCGTTGGCTTCAAAGATATGGCCGATGGCGGCATGCGGGTCCGGAATGTTCAGGGTCTGGATCAGCGTCTCGTTGACCACCACCCTAAGGATGCTGTCCCTTCCCACCAACCGGGCGATGGTGTCGCCCGCCAGCATGCGCAGATCGAACATCCGGACATAATGTTCGTCGACGAACTTGATCTCGGTAATATTCTCTCCTTTAATTCCCCGGTCGGGGTCGTCGAAACCAGTCGCGTTACCCATGTATGCCGGCGCGCCGGAGGAAAAACTGATATCGGTTATACCCGGTGTGGCGCTAAGCTGTTGCCACAATACCTGCTTATGGGCGGAGTCGGCAGAAGGAAACGAGATCACAAAGTCTTTGTTGAATCCCAGGTCGCGGTTCTGAAAAAAGTCCATTTGCCTCGCGACGATAATGGTGCCGATGATCATCAGCTGCGAGATGCCGAACTGCAGGATGACGAGACCGCGCCGAAGGCTCAATCCGCCTGGACGAACGACAGGCTTTCCCTTCAGTGAAATGACGGGCTGGAAGGCTGACTGGACAAAGGCGGGATAGAGCCCGGCCACGACGATAATAAATCCGGTGATCCCCGAAAGCAGCACAAGGATAACGGGTTGTTCCAAATCCTTCATAGTAATCCCGATATCCAGCCAGACGCTGATCCTCGGCACAAGCAACGCCGCAGCAGCCAGACCCAGGATCACGGCCGCGATCACCTGGATCGCCGTTTCCCCGAGGAATTGCCCGATCAGCTGCGGCCGGCGGGCGCCGAGCACTTTTCGGACCCCTACCTCCCGGGCGCGGGTAACCGCCTGACCAGTAGCCAGGTTGATGAAATTGATACAGGCGGTGATCAGGATAAAAAGCGCGATCCCGGCCAACGCATAATAAGTCTGTTTTGACGTGGTCGGGCTGAGATCAATAAAAAGATACCGCTGATCGAAATGGACCTCACGCAGCGGCTGCAGGATCAGGGTGGCCTGATTGGCGATATCCGCACCCCAGTTCTTTGCCAAAAAAGGTTTTATCCGCGCCCTGACCCGTTCGATGGAATAATTGTCCGGCAGCGCGATAAAAGTGTAGTTCCCTCCCGGAATGGAAAAGTATTCGTGTGTCTGGCCAACCCAAGTGTGGCTGAGCGTCGACAACGAGATCAGGAATCGGAAAGGCAGGCTCGTATTTCCGGGCAGGTCTTCGATGATCCCTGTAACCTTGCAATTGTACTGATTGTCGACGTTGATTGTCTGACCGATGGCCTCTTTCTGGCCGAAATACTTGCGGGCCATCCTTTCCGTCAGGACGATCTGATTGGGTGCCGACAGGGCCGTCTGCGGATTGCCGGCGATCCAATGGTAAACAAACATCCGCGGGACATATTCATCCGCATAGGCATAGTTCTCTTCGTTATACCGGTCGGTCCCGATCTTTATCATCCCGTTGTCATAGAAGAACTGCGCCACTTCAAGCTCGGGGAAATCATGACGAAGCGCAGGAGCGACCGCCGGCGAAGTGCGGGGATTATAGTCGATGGAGTGGTGATTGACCCGGTAGATGCGGTCGGCCTTCGCATAGAAGGCATCATAGCCCAGCTCGTAACGGACGACCAGGAAGATCAGGAGACAAGACGCAACCCCAAGTGCCAGCCCCAGGACATTGATCAGCGTATAGCCGAGATGACGGCGGATGTTGCGAAACGCAGTGAGAAGGTAATTAACTAGCATATCATTGATGTTCGATTGTGACGGTTTTCTCGATCCGTCGGTCGGGGATGAACCAGATGACCGCTACGACGACGTATAAACCCAGACCCAGCCAGGATCTGTAAAACGCAATCGCAATGCCCAGCGCATAAATGACCAGCGACAGCTTCCCTTTCCAATCTTTACCCAGCGCAATCGCCAGCTGCGAATTCGGACCTGCTTCTTTAAGCAGCAGCCGGCAGAGTATGGTATATGCGATCGCATTCATGATGAGGATAATGCCATACAGGACGACGGGCCATTTTGTAAAATGATTCTCTCCCATCCAGGCCGTTACAAAAGGGATCAGCGAGAGCCAGAACAACAGGTTGAGGTTGGCCCAGAGAACGACGCCGTTGATCTTATCCACTGCATAGATCATATGGTGATGATTGTTCCAGTAAATCCCTATATATACGAAGCTCAGAAGGTAGCTGAACAATACAGGGGCAACCGGCGCCAGGTCTTTGATGTTGTCCCCCATTGGCACGCGCAGTTCCAGCACCATGATCGTTATAATGATGGCGATCACGCCATCGCTGAATGCTTCGAGCCGGCCTTTTTTCATGGTTCGTATTTTTTATTCCGACCGCAGCACGTTCACCGGGTTGGTCATCGCTGCCCGGATGGCCTGGTAGCCCGTCGTCAGCAGCGTGATCCCCAGCGATAGCGCCCAGGCCAGTATAAAGATCCACCAGGACAGCGAGACGCGATAAACAAAACTATCCAACCAGGTATGCATCGCCATCCAGGCAATGGGAAAGGCCACCACCGCGGAAATAGTGACCAGCCGCAAAAAGTCGACCGACAGCATCCCTGCGATGGATCCCGCGCCGGCGCCCAGCACCTTGCGGATGCTGATCTCGCGGAGCCGCTGCTGGGTGGCATAAGCGGCCAGCCCCAGCAGCCCGATACAAGCGATGAATATGGCCAGTGCAGAGAATACGGTGAAGACCTGCCGGATGGTCTGCTCCGATTTGTATTGATCGGCCACCCGCTGGTCGAGGAAGCTGTAGTGAAACGGGTGGCCGGGAACGAATTGCCGCCAGGTTTGCCCGATGGCAGCCAGCGCACTGCTGAACTTATCGCCCTGTACCCGCACGGCCGTCAGATTGGTGACATTCCCGAATTTGGTAATGTCAGCGAAAAACAGTGGAGCGATCGCCTGATGGAGGGTCTGATAATTAAAGTCCCTGACAACACCGATCACCGTATAGACGATAGGCTTTCCGTCGGGCGCATTGAAGAAACCGTCGGGTGAAGTGAGCCTTGCGCCGACCACCGGTTCTTTTAAACCAAGCGCAGCTACCGCCCGTTCGTTGAGGACCATCGCCAGCGAATCCGTGGGAAATTCCCGCGAGAAGAACCGGCCTTCCTTCATTTCCAACCCAAGGACGGCGGCGAACCGGTCATCTACGATGATCCCTCTTCCCGTTACCGACTGATGGCCTCCATCAGGCTGAAAGGTCGTCCCGAAGAATCCATCGCCGCCCGGCAGGTTGTTGGTCCCGCTGACCATCTCTACTCCGGCGATCCCGGCAAGCTGGGTGCGGAATGCATTGGTCTGATTGTCCACAAGGTCGGTGCGCTCGATCTCGATGATATGATCTTTTCGGAAACCAAGCCGGTCGCCAAGCATGTATTGCATCTGCCGGTTAACAGTAATCGTGCAAATGATGAGGACGATCGAAATGGAGAACTGGAAAACCACCAGCCCGTTCCGCAGGACCGCACCGTATTTGTTGGACTTAAACTTCCCTTTAAGCACCCTGATCGGCTGAAAGGACGACAACACGAAGGCTGGATAGATGCCGGCGACGAGGCCTACCGCCGCGCCAAAGATGAAAAGCAAGCCCAACCTGGCGGGCTCGAGGACGGGCCGCAATGAGAGGTCTTTCCCCGACAATTGACTGAAGAGGGGTAGCAGCAGCCACATCAGGAGGACAGACAACACCACACTAAACAGGCTGACCAGCACCGACTCGATAAGGAATTGCAGAACAAGCGATCGACGGTCGGACCCGAAGGTCTTGCGTATGCCTACTTCCTTCGCCCGCTCAACAGAGCGCGCGGTCGACAGGTTGATAAAATTGATACAGGCAATTGAAAGGATAAAGATGGCGACGATCCCGAAAATATAGATCGAACGCATGCTACCGTTGGGTCGCAATTCCGCTTCCAGGTCGGAAATCAGGTGGATACGGCGCAGCGGCTGCAGGTAATAGTGATAGCCGTTACCTGCCGCCTGGAATTGCTTATACGACATACTGAAGGTACGGCCGATGACACCCGATACATATTTTTCCACGATCGACGGTAGTTTCGACTCCAGGACCGCAGGATCGGCATGGGGATTCAGCAACAGATAGGTATATGTGGAGAACCCCGTATAGTTGGGCTCCTGAAGGGGGAAACTGGCCGCTGAGATCAGGAAGTTATAGGCCATGTGGGAATTATCCGGCAGATCGGCGCATACGGCCGTCACCGTCAAATGGAGGTTTCCGTCCGTTTCCAGCACCTTTCCCATCGCCGCGGCCGGCGAGCCGAAATATCGTATAGCCGTCCCTTCCGTCAGCACCGCCGTTAAAGGCTTCTGTAAAGCCGTTACGGGATCGCCCTCCAGCATCCTCGCCGGGAACACGCGGAAAAAATTAGAATCGGCCATCAACACATGGCTTTCTTCAAGTGACTTTTCTCCCGCCTTTACGAAAAGCTGGTTTCTGTTGGTGGCGTCCTGCAAGCCGGTGGTAACCGCCACCTCCGGGAATTCTTTGCGGATGGCATCGCCAATGGACGCTGGGATGATGGCATAAGAGGTGGTCCGACCCGGATATTTCCGGTCCAGCACGACCCGATAAACCCGATCCCCATTAACTTGAAAATCGTCGTACCCAAGCTCGCTGCGGATGAACAGCAAGATCAGCCCACAGACTGCCATGCCCGTGGCCAGCCCAAGGATGTTGATCAGGGAATACCACTTTCTTTTCAACAGGCTGCGGACCGCAACCTTCCAGTAATTTTTGAACATAAAAAACGGTTTTATGGCGTTTCCAAACCCCAGTCGATGCCTTTCAGCGTGGCCGGCACCCCATCGGTGATCCAGCGCGCCGGCAGCTCGCCTTTCAGGTAATAGTCGAAGAACTGCGACATCCGGAGCGACCAGTCTTTTTGATTCCGCCTTTCTATCAGCCCATGATCTTCGCCGTTATATTCGATCAGCCAGGCTTTTTTACCCAGCCGGCGAAGCGCTGAAAAATATTCGATCCCCTGATACCAGGGCACCGAGCCATCGGCATCATTATGCATCATCAACAGGGGTGTCGTGACCTTGTCGGCGCGGAAGAGCGGCGAGGCCTTGATATACAGCTCGGGATGCTGCCAAAGGGTCGAGCCGATCCGGCTTTGGGTCTTTTCATACTGGAACTGCCGGCTAATCCCCGTCCCCCAGCGAATGCCCCCATAGGCGCTTGTCATATTGGCGACGGGCGCCCCGGCCTCCGCCGCAGCGAACAGATGCGTACGGGTCACGAGATAGGCGATCTGGTAGCCGCCCCAGCTGTGGCCTTCCAGCCCCATCCGCGTTGTATCCACCCATTTGAAATGCGAGAGATAATGCGCCGCGGAGATGACGGAATTGTACGCGTCTTCCCCGGGTGCGCCCGTCTTGTAATAGATATTGGGGTCGAATACGAGATAGCCGTTGCTCACAAAATAGGGGATATTGATCACCGCCCGGTCGGGCGTTGGCGCCACGTAGGAATATAGGTTGTCGGCGTCACGTTCGTAAAAATAGAAGATGATCGGGTATTTTTTCGTACTGTCGAAGTTCTCGGGTTTGAACAGCAGTCCTTCGCTGGGGCGGCCGTCCAGCATTTTCCAATGTTTGAGTTCGACGGTAAGCCAGTTGTATCCGGGCTGCTGCGGGTTGATATGGCTAAGCTGCGTGGCGGGATTCGTCGGACTGCTGACCCAGATATCATACGGCTTGTCAAAGCTGCCCTGCAGCCAGGCCAGGGTCCAGTTGCTCTTTGCTTTAAGAAATCCCGCATAACTCCGCGGGTGGGTCAACGCCGTATCCGCGGGAAAGGGCGAACCCATCCGATAGCGGGTCTCACCGGCGGTCTTGTCGCGATTATTGAAAACCGTTAGCAACACATCCTGGTCGGCGTGGATTACCGGGTCTTCCCGGTCAAGCCCGAAATAGCGGAAAGTCAGTTGATGGCGGCGGCCAACGCCCGCGGTGAGATTGACAGGAGCCGCGCCGCCGGCAGGGTCGCATTGCCAGATGTCATATTTATCATAGATATAGACATAGCGGTCGTTCTCCAGCCAGCCCATGCTGCCATGCGGCGGCGGGTCATCCGGATGGTCATCCTCTTCGTCATACATCGGTACTTTGATCGCCGCGGTTATATTGTGGATGGCGCCGGTGGCTATTTCATAGGTATACCAGTTCTTTTCTTTCGACTCATACCAAAGCAGGAATTTCCCGCCGGTCGAAAGCGTTGCGCCGCCCCTGACTTTCTCGCGGATCAGCTTGCGCGATCCGTCAGCGACGTCGACGAGCCAGATATTCTCCAATCCGCTTTGTTCCCATTGCTGCCGGATGCGATATTCCCTGTTGCCCATGCCCAGCGCATATTGCCCCATCCCTTTCTCCCCCGGGTGAACTGTCTCGCAATTTTCATCGGCAAGGGGAATGAAACGGGTCGCCCCTTTGGGCAGGATGGCCAGGTAGGATCTTTTTAGTTCGTTAGACAGCCGCACCAGCTGCTCGGGCGACAGATAATCATCGTTGTAGTTCCAGACATCCAACCGGGCCGTCTCGAATTCCACGAGCGTGGTATCCTTGGGTGGCCGGACCGGCGCAAGGCCAAAGAACAGACGGCTGCCGTCCTTGCTGAAATAGTTGAGGTAGTCGGGGCTGACGGTAAGCTGATCGATAAATGCCGGAGCATGGTTCCCCGCAATCATCGATACATAACCGGGGATATGCGGAAAGCTCAGTTTGCCGCCTCCGG
The DNA here is from genome assembly GCA_035948015.1 of Puia sp. Taxonomy (GTDB): domain Bacteria; phylum Bacteroidota; class Bacteroidia; order Chitinophagales; family Chitinophagaceae; genus Puia. Next base: position 32,305 of record DASZJO010000042.1, on the reverse strand, counting down.
CGGCCAGTGTAGCAGTGATACTACTCCGATCGACCCGGACTGCCGCGCTGTCCATGCCGGGCGAGTAAAACCACAGGCGGTAAAACTTACTCAGCGCCTTCGTCGCGCTGTCCCGCTCCGCTACAAAGGCCAGTTGGCTGCCAGCTTCGTCCAACGCATAGTTGCGCGCGTCGTTAAACCCGGTAAGGATCGTATCGGTATGGCCGTTAGTCGTATTGACCCAGATGACGCGGGCTTTGGAGGTGGAATCACTGTTCTTCCGGGTAGTCTCGACAACCAGCGTATTGCCGTTGCGGTTAAAATAATATTCGCTGGTGAGTGGGAATTTCAGTTGTCCGCCCGTCAGGAGGTTTCGCGCAACCAGCTCGGTTCCTTCCTCGATGGTCTCACCCGGACTGCGGCCTTCCTTTTTGGCTGTGGGCGCGGGAATGGCCGCCCACCCTCTGGCCCCCACTTCCTGGATCTGGCGGCGAAGGCTGTCCGCAAGCCGCGCCAGGCTGTCCGCGCGGGCGGTCAGCTGCCTGATGCGGGTCAGCGAATCCGGTTTCCCCGGGCCGCCTGCCGGGGTCTCGGGCTTCTCGAGCAAGTAGGCGAGCCAGTCGCCTTGCAGATCGGGCAATTTATAGGATTTTACCCGCGGTACTTTCACGATGCTGTCCGTCCCCAGCTCGAGCCAGGCCAGCGTATCTTTTGGCATTTGTTCCGGTGTCTTCTTTTTGATCCGCGCTTCGCGCGTATCCTTAAAGAAAGGATGGATCTGGAAGACGGCCCAACGGCCGTCTGCGGTGAACGCGACATTGGAACCGCGCGGTATCTCTTTTGCATAGCTATCGCCTGTCGCCCGGATGTAAAGGCGCCCGTCGCCCTCCTGCAGGACAACGGTGTAGGCGATATATTTGCCGTCCGCGGACAGGACACGTTCGCCGATGCGCTGCCAGCCGTCATATACGGAAGGGTCCAGCGGCTTCTTTTGAGCGAAAGCGGAACTGACCATGAATAGAAGAATTAAAATGGATAGCGTACGTCTCATGAAGCGGAGGTTTGGTATGCTAACGAATTTAAATTAAAGCGGGCAATCGGCATGAACTATTTACTGGATCGGCTGTTGTCCAAAACTGGCCGGACGCCGGTTAACTCACCTTCATCTAAAAAACTTCCATTATATGAGTACCAAAGTCAATTTCCAAAAGAACTTCACAATAGGCGGCGACCTGACGGTCCGCCGGATGGGATTTGGCGCCATGCGCATCACGGGCCATGGGATCTGGGGCCCGCCCGGGGATCGTTCCGAAGCAATCAGGGTCCTGCGCCGGGCGGTGGAGCTGGGCGTGAATTTTATCGACACGGCGGATAGCTATGGGCCTTCTATTTCAGAAGAGTTGATCGCCGAAGCTTTGCACCCCTACCCTGCCGGGTTGGTCATCGCTACTAAGGGCGGCCTGCTGCGCGGCGGCCCCGATCAATGGCATCCGGACGGAAGCCCTAAACATTTGAAAGATGCCCTCAAAGGCAGCCTGGACCGTTTGAAGCTGGACCGGATCGACCTCTATCAGCTTCACCGGATCGATCCCAAGACCCCCTTTGAAGATTCGCTCGAATTTTTGCAGGACGTACAGGAAGAAGGCCTCATCAGGCATATCGGGCTGTCGGAGGTCAGCGTGGAGGAAATTGAGAAAGCGGAGCAATACGTCGAAGTCGTCTCGGTTCAAAATAAATACAGCCAAGATTATCGTAAATGGGAGCCCGTGCTGGACTATTGCAGGGAGACGAATAAAGCGTTTATCCCCTGGTATCCGGTAAATGCCGGTAATGTGGAGTCGATGACCGTCATCGGGAAAGTGGCCGATAAGCTCGGCGCTTCGGCCCACCAGGTGGCGTTGTCCTGGCTCCTGCACCATTCGCCAAATATCCTGCTGATCCCGGGTACGAGTAGCGTCAAGCACCTGGAAGAGAACATCGCGGCGGAGAAGCTGGCGCTCACGGACGAAATGCTCGATATGCTCGAAGCTTAAAGCAGCTTTTGAATATACGTCTCGATTGCCGCTGGCTTGGTGACAGGCGAGAACCGCCGCACCGGCCGGCCATCGGAGTCAATGAGGAATTTTGTGAAATTCCATTTGATGCGGCGCCCGAAAAGACCGCCGAGCCGGCGTTTGAGTAGCCGGAAAACAGGATGTGTTTGCGGGCCGTTGACATCGATCTTTTCAAAAAGCGGGAAAGTCACGCCAAATTTCAGCTTGCAGGCCTGCTGCATATTCGCGTTGGTCTCGGGCTCCTGGTCGGCGAATTGATTGCACGGGAACCCGAGCACGACCAGCCCTTTATCCTTGTATTGCAGATAGAGTTGTTCGAGGCCCTCAAACTGCGGCGCCAGTCCGCATTGCGTGGCTGTGTTCACGACCAGGATGACCTTACCTTCGAAATCGGCCATGCTGACCGGTTGTCCTTGCAGATTATTGGCGGTGAGCTGATAGAATTCGTTTGTCATAGATAAGCCCGGAAATTCTTGTCAAAGATACCGAAAAGCGCGAACCGGGCTTCCGCCCGGTCCTGGTATGCAATCGTTAGCTTGCAGGTGAGCCCTGCTTCGATGTTATAAAGTTATGTTATTTTCCGGCATTTGAACAACAGGCAAAAATTTAATTTGAACATTTCCAGCCCGCAACCCGGACAAATGAGCTAACTTGCGCACCGTTTTTGCAAGTAACCTGGAAAGGTCAAGATTTCGTAAGGAATTTATCAATAAAGTATGGTCATTTTAGTGTTTTTCCTCTGTCATTGGTTTCTGTCCCTATTTTCGCAAACGTTCTTCCTCCACCGTTATGCTTCCCACAAGATGTTTAGGATGAATAAATTTTGGGAACGCTTCTTTTACCTCTTTACTTTCGTTTCTCAGGGTTCTTCCTTTTTGAATCCGCGCGCGTATGCCATCCTCCACCGGATGCATCATGCGTACAGCGACACGGAGAAAGACCCCCATTCCCCGCATTTTTTCAAAGACGTCTGGTCGATGACGATGCAGACAAAGAGGATCTATTTGGATTATCTCCTTTACAGAAAGGAGCCGGAGCCGGCCTTCAGAGGCAACTATCCCACCTGGCCCGCCCTGGACCGGGTCAGCGATCTTTGGGTGACCCGGATCGCATTCGGTGTAGGGTATTTTGCCTTTTATGTGGCGTTTGCTACCCATTGGTGGATGTTCCTTCTACTGCCCGTTCATTTTTTTATGGGCCCGATCCATGGCGCTGCCGTCAACTGGTGCGGACACAAATATGGCTATTCCAATTTTGATAACCAGGACCACAGCAAAAATACGCTGCCGCTGGATTTCCTGATGCTGGGAGAATTATTTCAGAACAACCACCACAAAAGCCCTAATGACGCTAACTTCGCCAGGAAATGGTTCGAGCTGGACCCGACCTGGCACCTGATCCGGCTATTACATCGGGCACGTGTGATCAGGCTGCGAAAGATGCCGGTTCGCCGGGAGACGGCGCCGGTTCGCCGGGGGGCTGCGACTATTCGGTCATAAAAAATATATGTTCCGCTTCATCACGATCATTTGCCTGCTGCTGCTCTCCCTGCTGGCCGCTTTACGCCCGCCGGTCGATTTCCTCTGGATCCCCGCTGTTATCGTACAAGCCTATCCGTTGATCTTTGTATCGATCATCCTGGTCCTTTTGTTCACCAGGGGTTACAAGGGGAAATACGGGCTGGTCAATTCCATGGCTTGCGCGCTCGCATTGGTGTTGTATTGTTCGCCGGTCATCCGGGGCTATACGGTAGCGAAGCGATTGAATACTAGTCTGGAGCAGTACATCACTCCTCCCGACAGCCCGCGGCTGGCCGGATTCAGCGGCAACCCGATTCAGTGGTCGCAGCTATTCGGGGTAAGTACGCCCGTCGTCGCACCGCAGACTATGGCCTATGACATCGCGGGCGACGCGCAAAGGACAATGGACCTCTATCCGGCTCAACGCCCGGGTCTCCGCCCTTGTCTGATCGTCATCCACGGGGACACGTGGCCTTATGGGGGCCGCCGGCAACTGCCCGCTTTGAATACCCTGCTGGCGGGCGAAGGCTATGTTGTCGCGGCCATTAACTACAGGCATTCCAGCCGATATCATAACCCCGGAGACATTGCAGACGTCGCGGAGGCCATGGACTTCCTGCGCCATCGCGCCGCGGAGCTATCCATCGACACAACTGCCTTTGTACTACTTGGGCGCTCGGAAGGTGCAGAAATCGCCCTGATGACCGCATATACGCTTACTGAGCCGGGCCTTAGAGGCGTCATCGACTTCTATGGTCCGACCGACAGCGTCATGCGCTTTGTTAACCCCTCCTGCATCCCTACCCTTATAATTCACGGCTGGCAGGACACGAAGATCGACTATCAGCAAAGCCGGCAACTAAGCAAAAAACTGGCAGACAGCGGCGTCAGGCATTATTTGCTCACATTGCCCTGGGCTACTCACAGTTTCGACTATACGCTCAGCGGGCCGGGCGGCCAGCTGTCGACCTATGTCGTCGAAAGATTTCTGCAGGAGGTGGCGCCATGAAAGCGATCTGGATGACTGCAAAGGGCGGACCGGAAGTCCTGGAGTTCCGGGAAGTCGAAAAGCCTGTGCCGGCAGCCGGTGAAGTGCTGATCCGCGTGGCCGCTGCGGGTCTTAACCGCGCCGATATCTATACCCGGACCAGCCCGTCCTATGGAGGCGACGTTCGCATCCCGGGACTGGAAGTCTCGGGCGTGATCGAATCGATCGGACCTGAATCAGCCGCGCCCGAAGCAACCGGACCCACCCCCATTCGTTGGAAGCCCGGCGATGCCGTCTGTGCGCTGGTCAACGGCGGCGGTTACGCCGAATATGTCACCGTCCCCGCAGGACAATGTTTGCCAATCCCCGCGGGATGGAGCCTTGAAGAAGCCGCGGGACTGCCGGAAGCCGTACTGACGGTCTGGTTGAATGCGGTGCGCACCGCGCGCCTGCAAAGCGGTGACCATTTCCTGGTCCACGGGGGCACCAGCGGGATCGGCATCGTAGCCATCCAACTCGGCACCGCCATGGGTGCGGAAGTATACACGACCGCCGGCACCGATGAGAAATGCCGCTGGTGCGAAAAGCTGGGAGCAAAAAAAGCGGTGAACTACAAGACCGCGGATTTTGAGGTGGAGCTGGCTGGGATAGGGATCGACGTTATCCTCGATATGACCGGAGGTGACTTTACCGTTAAAAACCTGTGCCTCCTTCGCGAAGAAGGACGTATCGTATATATCAATGCGATGCGCGGCAGGGATTCGATGATCGATATCCGCGAAATCATGACCAAACGCCTTACCCTCACCGGAAGCATGCTCCGCCCCCGCGATACCGCGTTCAAATCGGCGCTGACCGCTGAGGTCGAAACCGGGGCCTGGCCGTTGATCAGCCGTGGCGGCGTAAAGCCTGTCATTTACCGGGTACTTCCGCTGGCCCGGGCAGCCGATGCGCAACGGATCATGGAGAATGGTGAACATATCGGCAAGATCCTGCTCCGGACCTGAGCGCCGCGGCGTTCGGACCACCGTCGGGCCCCCCTTCGGACCACCGCCGGTGCAGCCCCTATTGCACTTCGAATGTGCCGACGCCGCTACCGGCCTTTCCATCCGCCGCCAGCCCTTCGACGACCACCACATATTTGCCGGGAAGATCGGAAGAATAAAAGCTGAGCGCTCCCCTGCCCTGCCTGTCAGTCGGCAACATCGGCGCCCAGTAAAGCACGTTTCGAAAATCCGGCAGATGGCTGGCCGCCTGCTCCTCCGTTTCGTAAGTCGGCGCATAGAATTCACGCTCCATTTGCAAGCCCTCATAGTCGACCACCGTAGCGCGCGGATCCAGGATATAGCCTGCCAGATCGCCTTTATAGGAGGTCCAGTTCATGATCCCCCCGAAATTGACGCTGCCCATGAAATACCGGCGATGCACCATCTCCAGCCTCCTCATCTTTAATGGGTCCAGGATCATCAAACTGTCGATATTGAATACGGGCACCCCGTCAAGCAGGATCAGCGGATCGGTTGCGAAGAATTGGTTGTTACCCAGATCGAGCATCGGCAGATGGAAATGGCCCTGCCGCCGCTGGACCAACATCAGTACGACGTACTCACGCATGACCTCCTCCATCGTCGTGAACCGGGTATAATCATCCAGCCTGTAAGAATAATCCGGCTTATAGTAGAAAGTGTTGGTATCGATACCGGGTAAAAAAGTAAAATGCTTGAGGTGCTCGCCGCCATACCGGTTGAGCACCTGCATGGCCACGCTCTTATCGCTCAGCAAGGCCGAATCGGGGCGCGGGAACTGGAACAGGGGCAAAGGCGTTTCCGTATATTTTTCCGAGAACGGGTTGTTGATATCGATCCTATAGCCGCTGTCTTCCGGATTGGTCTGGGCGATGACTTCCGGCGCGCCATAGAAATCCTTCAATTCAAAGCGGATGCGCCCGCCTTCATCACAGGTAGCAGCAGTGAACTGAGTTCGTGTACCCGGTACCGAGAGATACCCCATAACAGGCAGGGCCGCAGGATTGCCCGTCCGGGCATCGACAACCTTACCGGTGATGATTGCGCTGTTGAACTCAAGCGGATATTCGAATACCGGTGGCTTTTTGTTTTTTACCTCTTCCCAGCGGAACCGCCTCCATCCATGCGTCATCAGCAGGTTTTCCATCGCATCCCGGTCTTCCGGGTGATCGAAATAGTACTCCGGCGACTCGATCTTCCCCTTCAGATCGGAGCCGAGCCACAGATACTGGAAAATATGGCCGGATGTCGCGGGCTGGAGCGAGTCGACCCTAAAGACCGCAACGGAGCAATCAGCGGGCACCGGGCTGTTCCCATCGAACGTGCTATTGACCTGCAAATTGATCTTCTTCCGGGTGCCATAGGCTGCCTGATCCGCTTTGACAGTAAGTTGCAGCGGCCGGGAAGGCTGACGGAACACGAGTCGCTCGCATAGCGGCTGCCGCCGGTCATCAAACACGGTCAGATGAGATATCCCCTCCCCCAACTCATTCATGTCCACCATAAACCTTGCCTTTCCTTCCTTTAATGTAGTCTTCTCCGCCCTTTTGACCGACTCACGGGTATCAGCCACCAGGTAGATATCCGTCGAAGGAGCAGTGGACTGGACGTCGACCTGGATCCGGTCACCTCCTGCAAGCGAAACATGCATCACCATCCCCTCCGGAAAGGCCGCCGGCAATAGGGTGCTGATTGCCGTTCCATCCGCCAGCCGGGCTATCGACCGATACCGGTGACCCGATCGCGGCGTGAGAACAAAGCTACCCAGCCCGAAAAGCTGCGATCGAAAGCGCGCCACGGTATCCTGATCGTCTTCGGTGATCACGCCCATACATTCGGTTGATTGCCCATATTGGTCTGCGATCTTGAAGGCAACGGTGCCAGCCAGGCCATTGACTAAATTACCCCCCTCGGGAAAAAAACTGACGGTATATTGGCGCGCCGTAGGCGCCACCGACGCCTCGCCGGACTTTCGGGCATTTACCACCATTACGGTCTTTTCAAAGAACCCATCCGCCCCCAGATTCTTCATCCAGCTCGTGTACGCGCGTAACTTATAGTTGCCGGAATGAATGGTCATCGGCAGATAGACAGACCCTTCCCCGTGTCCGTCCCGGAGCGCGATCTTAGCCTGCAGGACCGGGCGGTTATCCTTATCCAGCCATTCCAGATAGGCGACTTTGCTCAGATCCAGCGGTTGATGCAGGCTGGCGTCGACCAGGTACAATTTGAACCAGCAGATCTCCCCTGCGAGATAGAACTCCTTATCCGTATGAACGTAGACCTTTTCCTGAACATGCGTTGACCGGTAGGCATCCAGCTCCCGTGTAAGCTCAGCCGTACCGGGCTCCTGCGCCAGGAGCTGAGCCGCCGGCAGTACGGAGATCACGATAACGGTTGCTTTTCTGATTATTCGTTTCATATATTCAATTAGGCCAGTAAGAAGGTTTATTAGTCGATCCGCCCAGACTCCTGCAGTCGACACAGCGGGTCGCGTTACCAGTATAGCCGCCGACAGTCTTCACGATGGGCGTAAAACCACCATATTCAAAATAATCCCTAAGGGAATCAGGGGCATTGGGGACAAGGTGATCGGCCGCATAGCAGGAGATCTCATAATCCCAGTAAGGCATCTGGTTGTATGAAATAAAAATGCGTTGCTGCTGTATGGTGCCGGCCGAGATATATCCGATCACCGGTTCGCCGGGGTCATTCAGGCAATGGATATTCCCGGTCAGCTGGGTGGGCTGGATGTCGAAGACGCTCCCCAGCGATTCGGTATTGGTCAGCAATTGCGTCAGGTACTGATAACCGCCTGCAGTCAGGGCATACTGCGTGACCTGGATGCTGTATAATATGGATATCTCCCAGGAATTGTTCGGGATATTCACGAGCGGATACTCATAGACGATATCCTGGGACAGTTTGGACGTATTGCCGAGCGTCACGGTCGTGGAAGGAACGTCTTTCCAGCAAGTATACACGAATTGGCCGGGCTGCCGGGCTGAGACCGTGTTACTGACCGGGTCATAAATATACGTCGATATTTCTCCCGAATTGTATTGCCAGGTCTGGTCATAGGTCCATCGGTAGTAATGCGTCGCGTTGTTCGGGTCGTGGGTGTTGACATAGATATTCACGCCATTGTTGGGGCTATAGATCCAGTTGACGCTGTCGATCGGCGGCGTAACCCTGACCTGCACGAAATCCGAAAGATAGTCCTCCCCATTTGGCGTATGGATGCGCAGCCGGTATTGCAATGCACGATTGATCAGAAGTGTCGTATCACCGTAGATACCATTACCCTGCTCCGGCAACGCATACACAGAACTGTCGGAGCCCTCCACCTGGACGATGGCGCCCGTTACCACCGGGATCGACGAATCGCCGGGCAGCCCGATGACCCGCGTGAGCGAATATTGGGTCGGAGTGTTGGCGGAGATATAACCCTCAGCAACCAGGTAGCCCGTTGGCGGGGATTTATAGGGGCTTACGTATGTCTGGACACAGTCGCAGAGCAGGACGCAGACCAGGGAAATGGAAAGGAAGATGGTTAGGTTTCGGATACGCGAAGACATCAGAATCGAATATTGTAGTTGACAAAAGGTATGGCGCTCCCGAAAATAGACAGCTTGTAGCCGTTGACGAGGCCGTTCTCGGATACGTAATAGACCGAATACGGGTTGTGGCGGCCGGTCAGGTTGTAGACCCCGACGGTCCAGGAGTTATGCGTTCTCTGGTGGACCTTGTGGTTGCCCTCTATATTCATGGAAAAATCGGTGCGGAAATAGTCCGGGATGCGGTAAGCGTTCCTGTCGGCATACAGTGTGCGCAGTGAGCCGGCATAGTAATAGACGCCGATGGGCAGCGTGATCGGCCGGCCCGTGCTGTAGGTGGCATTGGCGGAAACGCTGAACCGGTGGTTGAACCGGTAGTTGGCGACCACGGTCGCATCATTCGGCTTGTCATAGTCTGCCGGATACCATTTCCCCTCATTGATGAGCGGACCCTCGTTGGGATTGTTTTGTTGCAGGAGGATCCGCGAATACGTATAGCTTACCCATCCGTTCAACTTACCCGTCAGCTTCTTTATCAGCAGCTCTACTCCATACGCTTTGCCGTGGGTCTCCAGCACATCCGTCTCGATATGGGGATTCATGATCAGCTGGGCTCCGCTCCTATAATCGAGGTAATCATGGATCCGTTTATAATAGACTTCAACCGAAGTCTCGATGGTATTCGACTTGAAATTGTGGTATGCCCCGAGGGAGATCTGATCTCCGTATTGCGGCTTGATATTCGGGTCGCTGAGTTTCCAGATATCCGTAGGCGCCATCGCAGTAGTATTGGAAAGCATGTGGATATACTGTCTTGCCGTATTGTATCCCGCCTTCAGCGAAAAGTTTTCGGTCAACACATACCGCAGCGACAGCCGGTACTCAGGTCCGCCATAGGTCTTGATATTGGAGCCGGATCCGTAAGGGGTAGTGCCGGTCTGTGTCTGGACCGTAAGCGGAAGACCCGGTGCATAGTTATTGACGACGCTGGGGCCCAGGTAATTGAACAGCGACCAGCGAAGGCCGGCATCAATCGAGAACGCGTTCGTCACCGTGTAGTGGTCGCTCAGGTATAGGGCGCTTTCCTGAGCTTGCTCTGCCTGCAATGAATCTGGGACTACGAGCGACTTGCCGCCAACCGGGACGTAGAATCCGGGATGCAGTTTGTAGCGCAGCGTATTCAGACCGAATTCGATCGTATGGCTGGCGCTCAGGTAATAGTTGAAATTCGCACGGAAATAGAGCTGGTTGATATTGAAGCCAAGATTAAAGGCATTGACTGGGTTCTGGGTGCTTCCGATCGAATACTGGTAGCGGTCGTATCCTGCGGACATGACACTGTTCCATTTGTTGCTGAAGATATGCTTCCATTTCAGGTTTAGGCTGCGGTTCCCGTAGGCATAGGTGGTATCGTTGTTCAGGTTGAAATGGTCCTCGCTCAGGTAACCTGTCAGGTAGAGATTGTTCCTCTTATTGATCTCGTGGCTAATCGTCAGGTTGACGTCATAGAAGGAGGCCCGGCTGTTCTTATATTGCGCGGGGAGGTCCTGGAGAAGCCAGTCGGCATAGGTGGTCCTGCCGCCGACGATAAAGCTGGTCTTGTCCTTGACGATCGGACCTTCGATATTGAGCCGGCTGGTGAGAAGGCCGATGCCCGCGGAACCGGCAAAATTACGTTTGTTCCCATCGCGGCCGTTGATGTCCAGCACGGAAGAAAGCCGGCCCCCGTAACGGGCAGGCACGCTGCTTTTGAAGAGCTCGACATCCTTGACCACTTCCGGGTTGAAGGCGGAGAAGAAGCCGAAGAAATGCGCCGAATTATAGATGGTCGCGTCGTTGAACAATACCAGGTTCTGATCGGTAGATCCGCCCCGGACATTCAGCCCCGTGCTCGACTCGCCGACGGTCTGGACACCCGGCAGCATAGTCACGACACGCAGGACATCGGCTTCGCCAAAGACGACGGGCACCTGCTTGATGGTCCGGATATCGATCTTTTGCACCCCCATGGCGGTGCCTTTGATATTGCTGGCCTTTTCGGCAGAAACGATCACCTTCTTCAGGGTCATTACCTGCGTATGCAGCTCGATATTCATCTTACCGTCCCCGTAGACCATGATCAGCCGGCGCGTATCCCGCATTCCGATACTCTGGATATTGAGGACATGCCGCCCCCGGGGCAGCGAAATGGAATAATAGCCGTATTGATCGGACGAGACGCCGATCCGGGGATTCTCTACATAAATGGAGGCCCCAACGATAGGTTCCCCCGTCGCCGCATCCAGCGTATAACCGGCAAGGTTGATCTTGCCGGGCAAACTGCCGTTGGCTTTGTCCCCGATCACGTATAGCTTATTCTCGATTGTTGCCACTGCTATCTTTCCGACTTCTTCCAGATAATCGCGGACAGTATCGCCGATAGCCAGCCTGCCGGAATCTGCCTTGTCAAAGAACCCCTGCGGCAATCCGGTATTGATGGCCTCGCCTTTGGCGATAAACACATGCCGGAAACGGTCTGCCGACCAGCTGATCCCCGTGCCGGAAAAGAAATTGTTAAGGACGGAAAAAAGCGGCTGCGCCTGCACGTTGACATCGATCCGGGTAGTATCGAAGTCCGCCGTATCGTAAAAGAAGCGAAAGCCGGTTTGTTTTTCCAGCGCCTGAAGGAAGTCGTTGTACGAAACCTGGTGAAGATCGAGCGTCACGGCAGGAGGCGGCGTCCCCTGCGCGGAACAGCGTCCGGTCATCAGTCCGAAAGAAATGATCGTAAGGAAGATATACAGGCGTTTAGCATTCATTGGAGAAATATTAGTGGGTGGCGCCGTCATACCAGGCTGCGGTCAGCCGTAACAGCTGATCCTTATCCGTGCGCCACCTGAGCCCGCTTTTCCGGATGAGTCGCCTGATGTCCGACCTCCGGTCCCTCAGGAGTTCGAACAATTCTCTCTTCGTATTGACGGGGTAGTACCTGCCATCTTTTTTGAGATAATAGGAGGAGTAACCGTCGATGAATAACCGAACGTTGTCCGGCGTTATCACGATGTTCTCATGCAGGAATTTCCGCTCCCGCTTCAGCAACACAAGCCGACTCTGGTAGACCGGCTCCCAAAGTCCGGAGTGCAGCGCGGCGGGAGCGAGACTATCACCGAGCCGCATAAACAGCTGGCCGTCGAGCGAGAAACTGTCGACCAGGTCCATGTAAAGGGAAATCTTATAAACATTGTAGGGATCGAGGATCACCAGTTGATCTTTGACAAGATCATATAGCATTCGAACGCTGTCATACCTGACCCCTCCGTACCAGACCCACCCGATGCGGATATTGTCCGGGCCGAAAAAAGGCTGGCCTCTTTGGACGGTAAAGTCGTAATCCACGTATTGGGTGCCGCGATACAACCCCACTTCGGGAGCCACATACGAATGGTACTGTCGCAAGACCACGGCGCGGGCCGGATCGGAGACCGGATTGTCTTTAAGGAAAGATTGAGCTTCCATCCTTACGGCAGTCAGGGTGGATATAAGCAGGAAGGGGAAAAAGCGGGCGCTGGGCAGTCGCATCACAGTTTAGTTTGGAATGGTGCTGAAGGTCGGAACTTGACCAATATAACTAAAAGTACCGGGAAATATCCATTAAAATCGGATTAGACCTACCTTTATTCGGTGAATAAAGAACATCAATACCGGATATCCGTGAACTGGACCGGCAACCGCGGTCAGGGTACCGCGGGTTATTCTGCGTATAGCCGTGACCATTTGGTCCGCGCTGCCGGCAAACCCGAGATCGTCGCCACATCGGACACTGCGTTCCGGGGATCGCCCGGGCGATATAATCCGGAGGAACTTTTAGTATCCGCGCTTTCCTCTTGTCATATGTTGTGGTATCTGCATCTCTGCGCTGTCAATGACATCATTGTGACGGACTACCAGGATGAAGCGCTTGGCACGATGACCGAGACGGCGGATGGTGGAGGTTATTTCAGCGAAGTGATACTATATCCCGTCGTCACTATCACGGATGCTGCGCGCATTCCCAGGGCGATGGAGTTGCACCGGGAAGCGGCGATGAAATGTTTTATTGCCAACTCCTGCAATTTCCCCATCCGGCATGAGCCCAAATGCAGAGTGGGGAAAACAACTTAGCACTCGAATGATTATCACTCCGACAATGGGCTCCTTACCATCTATCCCGAAATATCGATGGCCGGGTTCGCTCGCAATGTGGGGATTAAATGCAACAGTTTGCGGACAGCAACGGATTGCCAAATTGTAAATAGGTGACGGACAATTCATTGGCCAACTAAATAAGCAGGAAGATATTCGATGCAGATGTAAATCCGGTGCGGATAGGATGCCTGGCGGAAATTCGCTGTTAAAATATAGGCGATGTTGGTTAAAATATGGGCAACCGCTCATCGAAATACTTCGTTTTTTGTCACGCGGGACCACTAATTTTAAACTTATTATTATCCTTTTACATTTGTTAGCGGGCGAGCCATTGAAAGACCATTAAAATATTTGTATATGACAGAGAGAAAAACAAGTTCCACCAATTTCCGCAACCAATCGTTCCTGGAAGAAAAATGCAGCCTGAATGAATTGCTCGATCTTGTCAGCAAAAGATGGTTCAGCGATGTTCTGTTTTGCATACAGGAGGGTCATAATCGCTTCAAGCTGATCAAGGACGACCTTAAGTATATCAGCGACACGATCCTGTCGGACCGGCTGAAGCTGCTCGAAAGATATGGGCTCATCAGCCGGATGGACTTTGACGAGATCCCGCCAAAAGTAGAGTACTCCCTTACCGAAAAAGGCGATGAACTGGCCGAGCTGCTGGAGAAGATGTGCGAATTCAGCGACACCCTCATGGGAGAAGCGTTGGCCAGAAGGTAGTCCAGCCTACACCCGGAGGAAGGCCTTCTTTTTGTACATGAAATAGAGGAAAGCCCATTTCACCGCAAGGTAACAGAAGACCATTGCGAGATCGTTCCAGGGTTTGGAGATGATCTGCCCAACCCACTGGAAGAGACCGTTGGTTGCATAGTCCCAATTGATGACGTGACCAGAAATATAGATCAGTATGGAGTTCATCCCTATCACGACAAAGAAGAACGCCCATTTTCTATACCCGCGCACATCGATCACATAGTAGAAGAGCGCCAGCAACAACAGGCTGATCCCGCCTACGTTCAGCACGAACGAACTTGTCCAGAGATTTTTGTTAATCGGAAAGACCGTATTCCAGGCCAACGCGAGCCCGAGACAAACCACGCCTGCCAACGCCATCCGGCCCGATTTGGCGGCGGGAGAGGCAGCGTTGTGCTTCAGGAAATTGCCGGTCAGGATACCCAGCAGGGCCGTTCCGATCGCGGGGATCGTGGACATCAACCCTTCCGGATCGTGCTGGTTAGTCCAGGACCCGTCGGGGTTTCGAATGCCGACATAGAGGTGGCCCGGCAGCACCGAACGATCGACATACGAAGCGAAATTCCCCAACAGGGTAAGATCGCCGTGAGGATAGTTGGGCGCGGAAGTGAGCATCAGGAGAACCCAATAGCCGATCAGCAGCGCAGCGAACCAGATGAACTGCGCCGTTTGTTTCGTATACAGATAAATGATATTGGCAAACATATACGCCAGACCGATACGCCCCAGGACGCTGCCGAACCGGACGTCGACCAGCGGCTTTATCTTCAGGCCGTTGTTATATAGGATCCCGAGCAGCACGAGGACGAGACCTCGCCGGATGACCCTAAGCAGCAGCTTCTGCCGCGACGTTCCCTTCTCCAGCTCGCGGCCCACCGAATAGGGTGTTGCAACACCCGCGATAAAAAGAAAAAGCGGAAAGATCATGTCATAAAAATGAAAACCGTTCCAGGCCGGATGCTCGAATTGATCGGACAGCGCGCCCCAGAAGGAGCTGTTCGGATAGATCTTGGCCATCGTGTGGAAGATCGCCTCGCCGCCCATGATCCAGAACATATCAAAACCGCGCAGCGCATCGAGAGAATAGAGACGCGGAGATTTTGTCAATGGGGAGGCCGTTGTCGTAGAGGTTGTCGTCAGGTTCATATGGAGCATGAATATAAGAATTTTAACAAGCCTGCAACAATTTGTAGAAAAAATATCGCTGTTGGGGCGCGGGAAGGCAGGGAAGGCGTGGCAGGGTTCTTGAATCATATATCCTGACCCAAGACCGATTTTTTATCACTTAAACTGTAAAGATTATGAAGAAGATCATTTTGGGGCTTTGTCTCCTGTCCGCTACGACATTGATGTGTGCTTCGGCTCGCGCGATGGATGAAGTAAGGGTGCCGGTGAAGGTCAAGGCTGAATTCCATCATGAGTACAAGCATGTATCAGACGTCGCCTGGACGATGAAAGATGGCCGGTACTATGTTAATTTCAAGCAGGACGGGAAAACGAATAGGTTAGCCCGTTATAATATGACCGGCCACCGCATCGACACGCGTGAAAACATCGCTCAAAACGCGATGCCTATCAAGGCGGTCGGTCATCTCGAAGAAAAGTATCCGGGTATCTACACGCACACGTATACGAGGATCCAACGACCCTGGTTCAAACGTGACCTGTATATGGTGGAGGTAAAAGATAAGGGCAGCTATGTACCGGTGTATGTAGATAAGGACGGGCGCGAACACGATTATGCGAGCCGCTGAGAATGACGGCAAGCACGAAAAGGGGCGATCCAAATGGGTCGCCTTTTTTTTGGCCGCCCAACCCTCTCGACCCCCGCCGCCGCCCCTCGACCCCCTCCAAAAAGATTTTTTTGGCGGATTCAAAAAAATGGTCGTAGCTTTGCTAACGGTGTTACAAAAAGTAACACACCTAGAAAATGGGAATAACCGATCGAAAACAACGCCAGAAAGAGGAAGTCCGGGCCAGCATCCTGGAAACGGCCTGGGAAATGATCGTCACCGAAGGGTGGCAGTCCTTTTCTATCCGCAAAGTGGCCGATGCGATTGAGTATAGTGTGCCGGTTATCTATAGTCATTTTGAAAATAAGGATGCTATATTGCTGGAATTCAGTAGAAAAGGATTTCAGTTATTGGCGGAAGCCTTGGCCAAAGCAAAAGCGGGGAAAGAAAAGCCCGCCGACCAGCTGCGGGCGATGGGCAGGGCTTACTGGGATTTTGCTTTTTCCAACAAAGAATATTATCAGCTTATGTTCGGACTGGGTATCCCCACCTGCGATATCGCCAGTCGAATTCCGGCGCTGGCCGATTTCAACCAGGTGATCATGGATAGCCTGGTGGCGATGGTCGAACCAGGCAAAAAACCCAGTTTCGACCCCTGGCTGAAATATCAATCTTTTTGGTCCATGCTCCACGGGCTGGTTTCAATCAACATGGTGTCCCCCGGCGGAATGGAAAGCTCGTCCGGACCCGGCAGCCATCATCATCTGCTACCCCAGAAAGTGCTGGATGACGTCATGTGCAGCTTTATCCGCGGTATCGAAGCGGCAGAGGCCATGCGAAACGATTAAGCAATTTTACAAACATTTAAATATTGAATATGAGCGTTTTAGAATCACTAAACTGGCGGTATGCCACCAAGCGGATGACCGGCGAAAAGGTCCCGCAGGAGAAAGTGGATGCCATTCTCGAAGCGGCGCGCCTCGCGCCAACCTCAAGCGGCCTCCAGCCGTTCACTATCATCTCGGTAACGGACCGCCATTTGCTGGACAAGATCCAACCGATCGCCCATAACCAGCCACAGATCACCGAAGCCTCTCATTTGCTGGTCTTTGCGGCCTGGGATGATATTACCCCGGAAAAGATCGATAAGGTTTTCGGCCAGGTTATTGAGGAAAGGAACCTGCCGGCCGATGCCCTCGACAATTACAAGAATTTCCTGAAGACGCATTTTGGTTCCGCCAGCCATGAGGAGCGTTTCAACGCCGCCGCCCGTCAGGCCTATATCGCCTTTGGGGTTGCCATCGTGGCCGCAGCCGAACAAAAAGTGGACGCCACCCCGATGGAAGGGTTCAAACCCGCCGAGCTGGACCATTTGCTGGGCCTCCGGGAAAAAGGGCTGCGGAGTGTCACTCTGCTCGCCCTCGGCTACCGCGACACTGCAAATGACTGGCTCGCCAACCTGAAAAAGGTTCGCCGCCCGATCGAAGAATTGGTAATCGAGTTATAAATTCGTTTCATCCTACAAACAAATAAAAACCCAAAAAAATGAAGAAGATCATTGCCATCACCGCCGCTTTCCTATTGACTGCCGCCGCCGGTTTCGCCCAGGACTGGACCTGGGACAAAGCCCACTCCCAACTGAATTTCGGGGTCACGCACATGGGTATCAACGAGATCGACGGTACCTTCACCACGGCGGACGCCAAGATGACCGCCTCGAAAGAAGACCTTACTGACGCGCAGATCTCGCTGACCGCCGATGTCAACAGCATCAACACCGGCAACGAGCAGCGGAACAACCACCTGAAAAGCGAAGCCTTCTTCGACGCGGCCAAGTATGGCACGCTGACATTCACCAGCACTTCCTTTACCAAAGTGGGCGGGAAGAACTACACGCTGACCGGTAACCTGACGATGCACGGCGTGACCAAATCCGTTACGCTCAACGTCGTATTCAACGGCACGGTCACCAACCCGCAGAACCATAAGACGAGCGCCGGCTTCAAAGTAACTGGTATCATCAAACGCAGCGACTTCGGTATCGCCACCGGTTTCCCATCTTCTGCCGTCAGCGATGAGGTTACGCTGAACGCCAACGTAGAATTAGTTAAAAGCTAACCGGATATGAGCAAGCTATTTTATCCTGCGGCGGCCGTCCTGATCCTGACTGTGAGCGCTTTTACATTCGTGGCGGCCCAGAACTGGCAGATCGCAGACGGGTATTCGATCGGATGGTCAATTTCAGGCTCCGATGCAGGCGGGATCTTCAAGACTTTCACCGGCTCCATTGTTTTTGACGAGCAGAATCCCGGCGCCGGCAAGTTCGACGTGAAAGTGGACGTAGCATCCGTCAACACCGGGAACGGGCTTATGAACAAGCATGTGAAGAGCGATGAATGGCTGGATGCCGTCAAATTTCCCTTTATCCATTTCGTCAGCCGGTCGATCAGCAAGACCGCCGGCGGCTACCAGGTGACGGGAGACCTGGAGATGCACGGGGTAAAGAAGACGATCAACATTCCTTTCACCTTCCAGAAGACCGCGCAGGGCGGAAAGTTTGCGGGCAGTTTTACGGTCAACCGCAGCGAATACAATATTGGCAAACCGGGCGGCGACACGGGCGATCAGATCAAGCTCGAGATCAGCGTTCCGGTGACAAAAAGCTAAATTCCACGTTATGTTGAAGAAATCGTTAGCGCTAGGTATTGTTTCAGGCCTTTTGGCAGGTATCGCCGGGATCATCTATGCGAGGGTCTACTATACGATCAACGAAAGCGACTTTTCGAAAGTGGTCTCGGCAGTGAAAATAGTCGCCGCCAGCGTGTTTGGCGGAGTGCTGGCCGCTATCGGCTACGCGCTGCTCAACAAATGGTTAAGGAACAGCGGCGAGATTGTATTCAATCTTTGCTTTACGTTGATCAGTTTCGCCAGCCTCATGGCGCCGATCGCGGTGTCCTTACCGAGGACGATAGAGACCCCGGAATTGTTTCCCGGTCTGGTCATCCCCATGCACTTCTTCCCTGCCCTGGGATGGTATACGCTGAAACCCATCTTTATAAAGAGCAAATAGTATCATACAAACGGCACTAGTATCAGAATGGCTTTAGGATATACGCCCGGCGCTTCGCGCCGGGCGTTTTTTTATCCGGGCCGGTTCCTGGCACAAAAATTTAGATGGATATTTGGACAACCTTAATAATATGGGCAAGCGGGTACTGATACTGGACGATGACATGGATATTCTGCAGATCTGCGCGATCGTGCTAAAAAAGAAAGGTTATGAAGTCTTCACCATTAACAACTCCAATCAGGTGGTGGAGCAGGTTAAAACCTTGCGGCCCGATGTTATCCTTATGGACAACTGGATCCCTGGCCCGGGCGGCATCGAAGCCACCCGGATGCTCAAAATGAACAGCGATACCCATGATATCCCGGTCATATTCTTTAGCGCCAATAGCAATGTGACCCAACTCGCCGAGGAAGCCAAAGCCGACTATTACCTCCAAAAACCCTTCGATATCAGCGAGCTGGAGACGATTGTCCAAATGGCCATCCTTCGGACGGAAGAAGCGGGGACGAATTAAATTTGGCCATTTACTATTTTTCAGAATAAAATTCTTAATTTTGGCATGAGAAAGCATTTTATTCAAGAAACTAGCCTCTTATGTTCGCTTCCACTGCTGTCGCCCTTCCCACGGCAACCCCGGCTACTCTTCCCGCGGCCTCACGGCCTTTGACTTCGCGGCCGCCACGCATCGAATCCATCGACCTCCTCCGGGGGATCGTCATGATCATCATGGCGCTCGATCATGTCCGTGATTATTTCAACCGCAGCGCATACCTGTTCGACCCCACCGATCTACAGCACACGACCGCAGCCCTCTTCCTCACCCGCTGGATCACCCACTATTGCGCCCCGGTCTTCATGCTGCTGTCCGGTATCTCCGCCTGGCTGTACGGGCGAAAGAACGGCCGCGGCGCCGCATCCTATTTCCTGCTCACCCGGGGAATCTGGCTCATTGTTGCCGAACTGTTCATCGTCACCCTCGGCTGGACCTTCAATATTCATTACGGCATCTTTATCCTGCAAGTGATCTGGGCCTTCGGGATCAGCATGATCGTCCTGTCCGGGTTGATCTATGCCCGTCGTAGGATATTGCTTGCCGTTGCCCTCCTTCTTATTGGCGGTCATGACCTGCTGGACGGCATCCATGTCGGCGGCACCGGTTGGCCTGCCATTCTCTGGTCATTCCTGCATGTCCAGCAGGGGTTCACCCTTGGTCCGGTCAGTTTCTTCGTGGGCTATCCTATCCTGCCCTGGATCGGGCTGATTACGCTGGGATATTGGCTTGGTGAATGGTACGGTCCCGACCGCGACCCCGCAGAACGACGCCGTATGCTCAACCGGGTCGGCTGGAGCGCAATTGGGTTATTTGTTCTCATTCGCGCATTTAACGGCTACGGCGATCCCTCACACTGGTCGGTTCAGCGCAACTTCGCATATACCGTCCTGTCTTTTATAAACGTCTCCAAATATCCGCCTTCCCTGCTGTACATCCTGGTGACCGTCGGGCCGGCCCTGCTATTCCTGTCGGCAGCGGAACGACCGTTGAACGCGCTGACCCGACGGCTCGCGGTGGTGGGCCGGGTGCCGATGTTCTATTACCTCATACATATTTTTTTTCTTCACGGGCTTGCCGTCGCAGCCGCCGCATTATCCGGATTCCCGCCCTCGGCAATGGTCAATCTGACAAATTGGGTAACCGCTAACCCGCAATTGAAAGGGTATGGATTCGGCCTGGGCGTCGTCTATACGGTATGGATAGGAACGGTCGTCATCCTGTATCCGCTCTGCAAATGGTTCGACCGCTTTAAGCGCAGTCACGCCACCGAACAGAAATGGCTGAGCTACCTGTAGGCCGGTTGGAATGGCTGTGGAAGTATTTCTACAATTTTTAGCAACTAAGGACATGCCGGTTTTCTCCCGCCTCGCTGAAGCCGCCTTAAACAATCATTTTTACCCTGAAACGGTACCACTCCCGGCAAACCATTACGAATTGGATTGATAATTGAACTTCTTTCGTCAATGGACCCCGTACTTAACCGATATCAACGCGCCAGGATACGTGTCCGGGAGAAGAGGAGCCAATTGAAAAGCTCGCTGTACCATGCCGGAGACCTTGTCGCCTTTATGGGGCGATTCTTCCGGGAGGTCTGGAAACCACCTTATGAATGGCGGGAAGTGTTTTACCAATGTTACACCGTTGGATACAATTCTACTTTCCTGATCGGACTTACCGGCTTTATCATGGGTGTGGTGCTGACCATCCAGACCCGGCCGTCCATGTCGCAGTTCGGGGCCGTCTCGATGATCCCCGGGATGATATCCGTAAGTGTCGTGCGAGAGATCGGACCGGTGATCACGGCGATCATCTGTGCGGGCAAGGTCGGATCCCGGATGGGCGCGGAACTGGGGTCGATGCGCGTCACCGAACAGATCGACGCGATGGAGGTATCTGCGATCAACCCTTACCGGTACCTGGTCGTTACCAGGACCCTTGCCACCACGCTGATGGTGCCGCTGCTGGTCATCTTCACCGACCTTATCGCGTTATTCGGCGGGTTTGTCGCCATGAATATCCACGATACCATGACACTGCAGCATTTCTTTGTCAAAGCAATGTCGCCTCTGGGTTTCGTCGACGTTTTCCCGGCGCTGATCAAGAGCTGCTTTTTTGGCTTTTTCATCGGGATCATCGGCTGCTATAAAGGATATAATGCCCGCAAGGGAACGGAGAGCGTCGGGATCGCCGCCAATTCCGCCGTCGTTACCGCCTCGCTGGCCGTATTCATTGTCGATCTGATCGCGGCCCAGATCACGGACCTTTTGCAATGACCCATATGAAGGATACCCTACCATATAAGCCCGATGCGCCGGAAAAGCTACTTGCCGAAAAGGCCAAGCCTGAGTCCCCGACCAATCCGGAAGACGATTCCCCGCCCATGGTTGAGAAGACGGAAGAAGAACTTCTCGCCGAGCGGCAGGAACGTCAGGAAGTGGCCGATGAGCAAGCCGGATCGATTCGCCAGGCAGAAGAGGAAAGCCAGCGCGAACTGACTAAACAAGGCGCCGAACCGGTCGTCGCCGTCAAAGGGTTGAGAAAGGCGTTCGGCGACCATGAGGTATTGCGGGGTGTCGATTTCCATGTCAACAAGGGCGAGAATCTGGTGATCCTGGGAAAATCGGGTACAGGGAAATCTGTGCTCATCAAATGCCTGGTAGGTCTGGAGTGGCCTGACGAGGGAGAGATCAGGGTTTTTGGCAACGACATAGCTGCCCTTAGTTATGCAGAGCTGAATGAGTCGCGGGTACGCACGGGGTTCGTTTTTCAGAATGCCGCCCTCTATGATTCGATGACGGTAAAAGAGAACCTGTTGTTCCCGCTTCGTCAGCATAAGAAAGATATGACGCGGGAAAAGAAGCAGGCCCTGGTCATGGAGATGCTGGACAATGTCGGGCTGACAGAGTCGATCGACCAGTTGCCTTCCAAACTTTCCGGCGGTCAAAGCAAACGCATCGGCCTCGCCCGATCGCTCATCCTCCGGCCGGAGCTGATGTTATATGACGAACCGACCACCGGCCTGGACACCGGCACCGGCAAAGAGATCAGCGAGCTGATGATCGGCATGAAAAAGAAATACAATATTTCATCTATCACTATTACGCACGATATGACCTGCGCGAAGATGACTGCCGACCGTATAATTATGCTGCGGGAAGGCGTGGTCGTCGCGGAAGGCACTTATGCGGAACTTGAACGGTCCGAGGATGAGTGGATAAGATCATTCTTTTATTAAAACTTAGGTTATGCCAAAGGAAAAAAACTATAAATGGAAGCTGGGCCTTTTCTCGATCGCCACGCTGGCGATTGCGATCGGGGCGATCTATTACATCGGGAAGCAAAAGAACAAATTCGGATCGGTGGTTACCATCAGCGCCAGGTTCAAATCGGTCAGCGGGCTGAAGACCGGGAGCAATGTGCTCGTCGGCGGGATCGACGTGGGCACCGTCGATGATATCGCGCTGGTGACGGATACCACCGTGCAGGTGGATATGATCATCCAAAAGGGAGTGGAGAAATTTATCAAAAAGGATGCGAAGGCCAGCATCGGCTCCGAAGGGCTCATGGGGGACAAGGTGGTTATATTGATACCCGGAACACCGGATACGCCCGCGGTTCTTAACGGCGACACGCTGGCTTCGCTGCCGCCCATCGAGACCGAAGCGATCATGGCCAGCCTGAAGACCTCCGCCGATAATGCAGCGGTAATCACCAGCAACCTGGCCGATATCGCCTACCGCATTTCCCATGGGCAAGGCGCGCTGGGGAAGTTGCTGCACGACACGTCGCTTTCCTCCAATATCAGCGCCACCATGAAGAACCTCAACTCCGGCACGAAGAAGCTCGATGAAAATATGGAGGCGGCGCAGCATAATTTCCTGCTTCGCGGGTTCTTCAAAAAGAAAGACAAGGAAAAGAAGAAACAGCTAGAGGAGGAACAGAAGAAAAAAGCTACTCCGCCTTCAGGCTCTTCACCGGATTCGCCAACCCTGCACGGATCGCATGGACACTGACCGTCGCCATCGTGATTATCATGGTAGCCAGGAACGTGATCAGGAACACGACCCAGGAGATCGGCGTTTGATAGGCGAAATCTTTCAGCCACTGGTGCATGATAAGCCAGGCAACGGGCGATGCAACCAGCATCGCAAGGAGCACGAGTTGGAGAAAATCCTTAGTAAGCATCATCACGACAGATCCGACGCTGGCCCCCAGCACCTTGCGGATGCCGATCTCCCGAACCCGCTGTTCGGCGCTGAAGCTCGCCAGCCCGAAAAGCCCCAGACAGGAAATCAGGATCGCCAGTACCGTGCAATAGCGGATCAGCGCGGAGAGGCGTTCCTCCGCGGCATAGTTCTTCTGAAAATCTTCATCTAAAAACGAATATTCGAATGGTTCGTTGGGATCGAGCTTATGCCAGGCTGTTCCCAGCGCAGCCAGCAAGGGCCCTGGCGCACCGGGGTGGGCATGAACGATGAGATAGCTGCCGCCGCCGGATAGTCTGAACGCATAAGGGGTAATGAGCGCATGGAGGTCTTGGTAATGAAAATCCTTTACGACGCCGACCACCTGGCTCTTGTAGGTATGACCCTGGAAATCGGAGTTGACCCAGGTGCCGATAGCGGCCATCGGCGACGGATAGCCCATCGCCTTTGCCGAGCTTTCATTAAGGACGATCCGGTCGGCCGTGTCACCGGGAAAGTCCTTTGAGAAGATGCGGCCGGCCACAGCCTTCATTCCCAGCGTTTGCATATAGCCGTAATCCACGTAGTTCATATGCGTATCCTGCCCCTCCGCCGCGTTGTGTCCGTCGCGGTATAGGAAGTTATCGCTCGGGTTACTCAATCCCGGATAATAGGCGGCAGCGCCGCAGCTTATCACCTGCCCGATGCGCTGGAATTCATCCTCCAGCGCGACACTCAGGTTTTTTGCCGTCGATCCCCGCAGCGGGACGACTACCTGCGCAACTTTGTCGAAACCCAGGTCCTGGTTGCGGAGATATTTCATCTGGTCATTGATCACCACGGTGGCTACGATGAGGGTAACCGAGATCATAAACTGGAAGACAACAAGCCCTTTACGCAACCAGATGGCGGCAAGACTGTTTGAGAATTTCCCTTTCAGCACCTTCGCAGGCTGGAAAGATGAAAGATAAAAAGCCGGATAAACACCCGCCAGCAAACCGGCAAAGACCGCCAGGCCCAGAAACCCGAGCAACAGCGGCAGATGCTCGGGCAAGGCCAGGCTCAAATGCCGCTGCGTAACTTCGCTGAATGGGGGAAGGAGCAATGAGGAAAGTACCCATGCCAGGGCGAAAGCCAGCACACTCATCAGAACCGATTCACCCAGGAACTGGCCGATAAGCGAACCCTTGACTGCGCCCAATACTTTTCGGATGCCTACCTCGGAGGAGCGTTTGGCAGACCTTGCGGTAGCGAGGTTCATGAAATTGATACAAGCGATCAGCAGGGTGAAGGCGGCGATGGAGGCAAGAATATATAGAGAAGTCTTGCTGGCCGGGGGCGTGACGTTGCCCGGCACGTCGCCACGAAGGTGGATATCCCGGACTGGAACGATGAACTGGCGCTTTTGCAGCCCGAGAGCCTTCATATCCTTACCGGCATATTTATCCAGGAAGGCCGGGAATTTCGCTTCCACGACGGCAGGGCTCGCTCCGGGCCGCAGCCTGAGATAAGTAGCGAACATATTGTTCGTCGTGAAATCGTTCTCTTGCCGCTTCATCATCTGCTCCATATTGCCGCCGCGGAACGAAATAAAGAATCGGGCGTCAATGTGCGAAGGCGCGTCCACCGGCCGGAAGACGCCGGTAACAAGGTAGTCGCCGTCGCCGTTGGTCCCGCTGCTCAGGTGGATCACTTTGTTGATGGCGGGGCTGCTACCGAACAGCTTATGCGCGATCTCTTCGGAGATCACGATGGTAGCCGGCGCCTCCAGGGCCCTTTTCGGGTCGCCTTCGATGAACGGATAGGTAAAGAACTCAAAGAAGTTACTGTCGGCCATGAATCCTTTGTCCTCGTAGAACGAGAGGAGCTGGCTGCCCGGCACCTTGTTTTGCAGGAGGGTCTTGTCCTCGAAAAGGGCCAGCTGCATTATCCGGGTCGCGCTTTGCACTTCGGGGAAATCCTTTACGATCGTCTTAGCCATTGGCGCCGGCTCCCCCGCGAGCGTAAACTGTTTGCCCGACATCGTAAACTCGGTGGCCATCTGGTAAAGGTTTTTGACGCCCTTCTGATAGCTGTCATAGCTCCACTCGTAGCGCAGGTAGACGGTGATCAGCATGCAGCAGGTCAGCCCAACGGCCAGACCAAAAATGTTGATGAAAGAGAATGCCTTGCTTTTCATCATGTTCCGCCAGGCTATCTTGAAGTAATTGAGGATCATATCCGAGGTTTTGAGTAGAATTACCGTACGATTAAAATGCCAAGCGATCAAATAGTTAATAATTAGTGGCTTAGGTCTCCCCGGGTATCTGACCGGTGTCCACTTTCGATACACCGGCTGTGCGCATTCATACACGACGCGCGATAAAAGCAACTATTTCTTAAAGATCAGATATACGGCGCCGATAAGCAGCACAAAAGCGGCCACATGATTCCACCTAAAGGTAAGATTCTTAAAAAAGATCAGCGAGAAGGCCGTGAAGACGACCAGCGTGATCACTTCCTGGATCACTTTCAGCTGGACAAGGTTGAAAGGGCCGCCCTGTTCCTGGAAGCCGATCCGGTTGGCCGGCACCTGGAAACAATATTCAAAAAAGGCGACGCCCCAGCTGATCAGGATAATGGCGAATAACGAAGGTTGCCAGGAGCTGTTCTTCCCGAAAAAACGCAGATGCCCGTACCAGGCCAAAGTCATAAAAGTATTGGAAAGGACCAGCAGCCCGACGGTAGAAAAGACGGATCTCATGTTACTTGCTTTGCGGCAATATAACAAAAAATGCGCCTTCCGCCGGTCGGCCCGTATACCTGGAGAAAATACCGGCTACTATCAAACGCCGCCAGCGGCCAGGTATCAGGCATGATATATCAGGTCTTGCGGACCAAATCTAACACGGAATGCAATACAACAGATTATGAAATGATTAAAACCCGTGGAGGAGATACGACACGACGCATAGCGCGGCGAACGCCAGTACGGTATAAATAAAATTGCGGCCCAGACCTTTGGTCCTTTCGTGAAGCAGCGGCGATTCAAATGAATCCTTTGGTAAACAGTTGGTGTCCATAACAAGCTTTTTTTAATTAATCCGTTCAGATGTATCTATATATCAATCCGTTAAAGAGGCCCGCGGACGCGGATCGATAACCTATCCCCATAAAGATAGGAAAAGATAGAAACATTTCAATGGATAAATAAATTTATTTTTTTAGGCCCTGGAGGAAGCCAATGAAGTCGTCGATGACCTCATTATTCATCGTGTATTTGATATTTCGCCCTTCTTTTTCCGGGAGGATAATAGCCGTTTCGGTCAATTGTTTCAGATGGTGGCAGATCGAAGGCTGGGCGAGATTGATATTGTCGTAGAGGTCTACACAGTATAGCCAGTCATGTTTTTTTTTGATTTCACTGAGGATTTTCAGCCTCGTTGGATCGGAGAGCGCTTTGGAAATTTTCTCCGCGGTTTTGGTGTCCATCTGGGCCATATAGCAAGTATTTACATGTAAGTTAAGAATAAGTTTTGGTTTCCTCAGCCATTTGGTTTTCAAGGCCCGACTGCCTAAATTGCGGGCATGAATTTCAAGCTGAACCAGATCCCTGAGCGGACAGCCCGTCCCCGGTCGTACGGCCTGACGATGGTAAATGATAAAGGGCTGAGTGTCATGGAGGCAACCCATTTGGTGTCGGGCGCCGGCCCGCATATCGACCTGGTCAAGCTGGCGTTTGGTACCCCGCTGTTCTCCGGCGGTCTTCGCGAGAAGATCAATCTGTTCCGGGACGCCGGTATCCCTGTCTTTTTCGGTGGTCTCCTGTTCGAAGCCTTTGTGATCCGCGGCCAGTTCGGCGACTATCTCGAACTGCTTAAAGAATATCAGATCTCGCATATTGAAGTGTCGGACGGTTCGATCGATATCACTCACAACGAAAAATGTGGCTATATTGAAAAGCTGGCTAAATATGGCACCGTGCTTAGCGAGATTGGCTCGAAGGACAAGGACCGCGAGCATATCACCCCACCCTATCAATGGATCAAACTCATGCAGGCTGAGTTGAATGCAGGATCGGCCTATATCGTGGCAGAGGCCCGTGAGACGGGCAACGTCGGCATCTACCGGGATTCCGGCGAAGTGCGGGAAGGGCTGGTTCAGGAGATCCTTACAAGGATCCCTGCCGAGAAGATCCTTTGGGAAGCGCCGCAAAAGGACCAGCAACTCTATTTCCTTACGCTTATAGGCGCCAACGCCAACCTGGGCAACATCAACCCGGCTGAAGTCGTGGCGCTGGAAGCGATGCGGCTCGGCCTGCGGGGAGACAGTTTCCATCTGTACCTGGACAAGGTTCAACATTAACCAGGAATCTTATGGCTATACGCACTTCACTCAATAGAAATCCGGACGCTGTCCTGATCGGCGCCGGTATCATGAGCGCAACGCTCGCGGTTCTGTTGAAGGAGCTCGACCCCGGACTGAAAATCGAGATCCATGAAGTCCTCGAAGACCCGGCGCTGGAAAGTTCCAATGCCTGGAACAATGCCGGCACCGGCCACGCGGCATTATGCGAGCTGAACTATACGCCGGAACGGAGTGACGGCAGCGTCGATATTTCAAAGGCCCTGGAGGTCAACACGGAATTCGATCTTTCGCGTCAATTTTGGGCCTCGCTCGTCACCCGGGGTGCGATCAAAGACCCGCAGGCTTTTATTCACCCGGTTCCGCACTTCAGCTTCGTGCGCGGGAGCGACAATGCCGCATTTCTGAAGAAGCGCTACACCGCGCTTTCGGCAAATCCGCTTTACCAGGGCATGGATTTTTCCGAAGACAGACAACAGATCGCCGAATGGGTCCCGCTGGTGATGGAAGGCCGCGACTTTAGCGACGTGGTTTCCGCAACCCGCATGATAACGGGAACCGATGTCGACTATGGGGCACTGACCCGTCTGTTGCTGGACTCCCTTCGCGATAAGGAAGGAGTTGTCATCCATTACTCCAGCCGGGTGCAGGACCTTCGCCGGGACGGCGATCACTGGCGCGTAAGGGTCCGCGATGAGCGGCGGGGCGGGCATGCAGAAGTGCTGACCCGTTTTGTCTTTATAGGCGCCGGCGGCGGCTCGCTGCCCCTGCTTCAAAAATCGGGCATCCCGGAAGCGCACGGTTATGCCGGTTTCCCAGTCAGCGGCGTCTGGCTTCGCTGCGACCGGCCGGAGGTTGCATCCCGCCATCATGCCAAGGTCTATGGCAAAGCGGCGGTCGGCTCGCCGCCCATGTCGGTGCCGCACCTCGATACGCGCCATGTCGACGGGAAGGTCTCCCTGCTCTTCGGTCCCTATGCAGGCTTCTCCACCAAATTCCTCAAGCACGGTTCCTATCTCGATCTCTTTACTTCCATCGACCCGTATAATCTGCTGCCCATGCTGGCTGTAGGCAGGGATAACCTGGCGTTGGAGAAATACCTTATCGGCCAGGTGCTTGAGTCGGCGGAGGAACGATTCGCCGCACTCCGCGAATTCTTCCCCAATGCCCGGCAGGAGGACTGGCGGGTGGAGGTGGCGGGGCAACGCGTACAGATCATCAAAAAAGATCCCGTGCACGGCGGTGTCCTGCAATTCGGTACCGAACTGGTCGGCGCCGCGGATCATTCTATTGTAGCCATGTTGGGCGCCTCACCCGGCGCCAGCACTGCTGTCTGGATCATGGTGCATGTGATCGAGAAATGTTTTGGGGAAAAGCTCAATGACGGGTGGGCAACCCGCCTTAAAGAGATGATCCCTTCGTATGGCGAATCGCTGGTCGACAACCCGGACCTTTGCAGGCGCATCCGGACATCGACAGCCGAGGTCCTGAAAATTAGGGATGTATGATCTTATCCAGGTCCGGTTTGGGGTTAAGACGCTGGAATTCAGGTTGCTGAGACAGACGTGCCCTATCCCGGAAACCATAGTGCGCCGCCTTGAGGAGGTCAGACTCCGTTTCATGGTCCTTCCCGTCCCGGGCATTCAGGACTGCCGAAAAATACCAGGCTTCACTATTGGTGGGATCGGCGAGTTTGTAAAGTTCGACGAATCGCCGCGCCTGAACGTTATCGTTGGCCCCTATCAGTTGGTTGCTGAGGGAATAAAACGCAAGGGATAGATAGGCCAGCAGCCGCTGATACATCTGTTCCATCGGAGTATGCCCAACCGATTTCGTTTGCAGGTCGTGGATAGTTGCTGTCCAATACGCCTCATCCCCCTGCTGAAAATGTTGCACATATTCGGCCTTCGTATTCTGTTCCTGTGCCAGCAGGTCCTGCTGACCCTGCCGCTGGTTGAGGTATTCCGGATTCTTTGCCAGCGTGGCCGCCTGCTGCCGGAACCAATTGACCTGCAGGCTCAGCCCGTCGAGATCCGCGATCGAAAGAATGCATTCCTGCGCGGCTTTGATCAACTGGCTGGTCAGTTGGTAGGCACGGAAGCGTTTCTTGCTGCCCGCGACATATATCCCGATCGCCTGATTGTCTTTCGGTACCACTCCGTTCCGCATCGCATCGAATTGCAGTCCCGCGAAGGCGAGCCCCATCGTATTGACCGGCGCCCATTCATGTTTGCCATCGAACAGGATGAGCCGGTGGCGGGTGCGTGTCTTGTCAAAGCTGTCGTTGACGGCTACGAGTTCCGTAAGGTTCAAGTCGCCCTGACCCGAGACGGCTGTGAAACTGAAAGGAAAATCAGTCGCGGATACTCCGTCCGGCAGCGCAGCCCCGCCGGCGATCACCCCGGCAATACCCGGATGCTGAATGGCGATATAGCTGGCCACCTTTGCCCCGCCGGAAAACCCGATCGTATAGATGCGGCGGTTATCCAGCTTCAACCGGTTCCGGGTGTCGGTCGACAGATCCTGCCAGATCGTTTCCGTCGTCGCCCAATCGTTCCCATTCTTTGAGTTATTGCTACCCACCAGGATAAAGCCATAGGCGTCCGCCAACGCTTTGTATTTCCGCACAGGCAGAATGCCCGCTGCATGCGGGTCAAAGAAGTAGACCACCGGCAGCGCTACCTTATTCCCTTTGGCAGGGATATAAAGCGCGTAGGTCTGGGAAGGGTCCGTCGAACAGCGGACGGTATCGGTCAGTTGTGCCCGGGATAACAGGCAGACAAAAAAAAAGATACCCGATAACAGGACATATTTCATAGTACCCCAAATGTATGCTTAATATTTCAGCGAATGGATATACGCTGCGCTTGGCTCGAAGGTTTCAAAGTTCATTTCGACAAAGAAGTTTCGCACCCCGCCGGTCTTGGCCGTTTGGAAGAACTCCTTCCAGTCGATCATCCCCTGGCCGATCGGAACGTATTTCTTATCGGCCGACCAGTCCGACAAGTGCGAAGAGATAAAACGGCCGGGATATTTGGTGAAATAGGCAGATGCCTTATAGCCCAGGGTGATCACTTCGGTCTGGAACTGCATTTTCACCAGTGCCGGATCGAATGTCGACATCAGCGCGTCGTAGATCAGCTGGCCGTCGAGCTCATGGAATTCCATCGAATGATTGTGGAAACCGGTAGCCATTCCGGCCGCCTTGATCTTTTCGGCGATCTTGTTCAGCTGTTCCGCATTCTTCTTATAGTCATCCAGGGTTGCCGTACTTGGCAGCCAGAAAGTAGAACAAATCATCTGTGTCAGCCCCAGCCCATGTGCGAATTCGATCCGTTCATCCAGGTGGTCTTTTAACCCCGGCCATCCGAAATGACAGCTTGGACAGTTCAGGCCGGTATCGGTGATCATCGTTTTAAGGTCGGCAGGCTTTGTACCCACCAGCGTTCCGAAACCGATATCCTTATAGTCTTCAGGTGCGCACATTTCAACCAGCTCATAGCCATAGCCTTTCATCGTCTTCAAGGTACCCGTGAAATCTTTAGCCAGCCGGTCCCGGATCGGAAAGGTCTGGAATCCGAGCGGAACATCAACATAGTGCGGCATCGCGCGCAGTTGCGCGGGAAGCTGGGACAAGGTCCAGGCTGCGCCCAGTCCCGCCGCTGTCCGGCCAATGAATTGCCTTCTGCTTAATTTTTGCATAAGTTGACTTTTAGATCGTGTCGAGATCCCAACCCTGGCGGTATTCGCGGGAGAGATATTTATTGGCGTCGGCGTTGTTGGTGATGGTGCGGCTAGCGGCGTCGTATCTCAGCGAGGAGCGGGCACGAAGGGAGGCCGCGTAGAGGTTGATCGCTTCCGTGATGTCTTCGGCTTCGCGGAACGAGCCCGTGTATTGCTGTCCAGTTTTTATGGCATCGATAAATGTCTGGATGGCGACAGTGTATCGTGCCACCTCGTCCCGTCGGGGTGTGGGCGGAGCGGTTTCCATGCGAGTGCCGGAGAGGATTTGAGGATTGTCGACGTTGAAGCCGCAGAGAATCTTGCCTTTGTCTCCAACGAACATCATCCCTTCGGGTTGCAGCTCTTTATTTTGTGCCAGCAGCTCATCCGGGATGGCCGGGCGGATGCCGCCATCGTACCAGATAAGGTCTACAGGAGGGCGAGAGCCGTTTGCCGGATATTTGAAGCGGACCGAGCAAGCCGTTGGGAAGGAGAAGTCGTTTTTGATCTGGAAGGGGGTGACGCCATTGAAGGCGGTGACGTGAGTGAGGTTTGGTACGATGTAGGTGGGTTTTCCCAGCTGCAACGCTTTGAAGACGACCCAGAGGCTATAATGACCCATGTCTGCCATCGAACCGCCGCCGAAATCATA
>DASZJO010000041.1:0-5125 GCA_035948015.1 Puia sp. | reverse complement strand
CCCGTGGCCACAAGCCTTGAAATATCCGTCTTCTCCAGCGCGACCACGACCTTGCCCTGCAAATTGCGTACGACGCTGACCGGCGCCACATCCGGCTTGGAATAGGTATCGATGAAATAATCCTCCGCCGGCGAAAGACTGATCGTATGGTTCCCAGCCTCCGGCGTCAACACCTCCAAATGGCTGCCGTCGAAATTGACCCGATACAGCTGATTGAAATAAGGGTTCTCAGACTCCCGGCCTGCGACGGTGAAATACAACACTCTCTTCTTCTCGTCTACTTTATATAACCGGCTTACCACCCACTCGCCCTTAGTGATCTGGTTCTTGATCTTCCCCGTCGTGGCGTCATAGAGATATAAATGGCCCCAGTTATCCCTTTCCGAATACCAGATGATCTCATTGGTCTTGTGCAGGAACCGCCAGTCGATCGCCGACCGCCCTGACTCGAACTGCGTCGCCACCTTCTCCTCGAATACCTCCCGCACCGCTCCCGTCGCGGCATCGGCAATCCGGAATTTCTCATCCTTGTGGTCCCGGCTCGTGCTGACAAAAGCCAACTGAGACCCGTCCTCACTCCAATCCACATCGTCAAATCCGCCGCTGCTGGAGATATCATCACTCAATGTTCCCCGATGCGCGTCCGGCGGAATCTGAAATCTGATCACCTTGGGAGTATCCACATTGATGATCACCCGCTGGATCATGGCGATCTCCTTATCACCCGGCAACGGATATTTCCAGGCCCGGAGCTCCGAATGACCCACATTCGTAGTCACCAGGTACATGTCCCCGACATTCCGCTGATCCTGCTGAAAAGTCGCAATCTTGCGCGAATCCGGCGACCACGCCAGGATCGCCCGGTCACTGTGCTTCCATCCGGCATTGTCCGTGGCATACCCGAAATCTTTTACCCCATCGGTGGTGAGCTGCGTCTCCTTTCCGGTCGCAATATCCCGGACCCATAGATTATAGTCCTTGATATAAGCCGTCTTCTTGCCGTCCGGCGATACCTCCTCATTGGACCGCTGACCTCCCCCACCCATCGTATTGGCCCCGCCCGACCCATTTTCCGGCGTAAGCGCGTATGTCTGAAGATCACAGCTCCACGCCTTTCCTTCAATCCGAAAGCTGATCGACTTCCCATCATCCGAATACCTGAACATTCCGAACGGCAAATGATTGGCATTAACGGTCTGCCCCGTCGCCGACGACAACGCCGCCGCGAGCTTCGCCTGATCGAACGCAGGAGCCCGCGTGCCCTTCGCCGGATTCACCAGGATGAACTCACTCCCCTGCGCCGTGAGCACGCGATACCAGAAGCGATCGCCGGATATCCAGTTGGGCCGGCCCAACGCATTATCCACAAAAGGTTCCGTCCCGGAAGCCAATAAATTTTCCGCATGTGCATAATCGTTATCGGTAAGGGTTCCCCCCTGTTGCGCCCTGGCCGCAACCACTCCGACAAAAGCAAGCATTAGAAATAAAGATTTGTTCATATCTGTCGATTTTTTACAAACAATGCTACTATCAACGCCCCCGCAAACGCCATCCCCGCCGCTATTCTTAAAATAACCTGATAGACTTCAATAAACCCGTCCTTATACGCCGCATCTACCTCGGCCGCAACTCCCCCATCCGCGCCTGAAGCCCAGGCCTTCACCGCCCCGCCTTCCGGCTTCGTCGCCCCTCCTTCCGCCTTCGTCGCCCCTCCTTCCCCATTCGACGCGTATGGCCCGCTCCCCCGCCCGACATCGTCAGGGACCTTCGCATCCCCAAGCTTTGCCGTCTCATTCATGACCTCCTGCCGGTCTCGCGCATCCAAACCCAACCCATCCACCCTGCTCCCGACGAACCCCGTAAACAGCACAACCGCCAACGCGCCAAAAACGGCATTCGCAAACACACTCGCCACCCGCGACAACGCATTATTGACACCCGACGCCACTCCGGAAAACTGGTTGCCCACCGACCCCATCACCGTGGCCGTCAACGGCGCCACCGTCAACGCCATCCCAAGCCCGAAAACCAGGATCCCGGGAAAGTAGCTGAACCAATAGTCCGATAACCGATGTACCCGCCCCACGAGCGACAAAAGGATCATCCCGACCCCCACAATCACCGGCCCCGCAATCAATACAGCCCGCGGCCCATGCCTGTCTGCCCACGCACCCGCAAACCGCGAGAGCGTGATCAACAACAACGTGAAAGGAAGGAAACTCAACCCGGCCTCTAACTGACTATACCCCTGCACCTGTACCATATTCAGGGACAGGAACAACATCGCCGCGCTCAACCCGGAATAAAGGAAAAAGGTTAATAAATTGACCCCGGTAAATACCGGATTCCGAAATAACGACAGCGGGATCATCGGATCCTTGCTGCGCTTCTCGATCCATACGAAAGTCCCCAACAACACCGCACCCGCTGCCACCGGAACCAGCACGGTCCAATCCCGCCCACCCACCTCCGGGATCCTCAGGCAACCAAACGTCCCCAACGCCAACCCCAACGCTACCGCTACCGCACCCCCTATATCCAACGAATGCCGCTCCTCGGCCTTGCTCTCCGGAACCTTCGCCCATAAGATCACGAGCGCTGCCAACCCCAACGGAACATTGACAAAAAAAATATCCCGCCACAACCCCGCATCCGCCAACGCCCCGCCAAGGATCGGACCTCCCACCGTGACGACCGTCGTAAAGGCCGACCACGTGCCGATCGCCTTCCCCCGTTCCTCAGGAATGATCAACACCGACAACAAAGTCAAACTACCGGGGATCATCAGTGCCCCGCCCGCCCCCTGGACGATCCGGCAAACGATCAGCATCGTCGTCGATACCGAACACCCGCATGCCACAGAGCCAAGCAAAAAAACAATAATACCCGCCATATATACCCGCTTGCGCCCTAGCCTGTCCCCCAACACACCCCCGATCAGTATCAACGCGGCGAGCATGAGCAAATAAGCATTCAGTACCCAAAAAAGCCCGGTACCATTGGCGCCTAACGCCCGTTGTAAGGACGGCAATACCACATTCAACGCCGTGCCGTCGATAAATGCCATGGAAGACGCAAGAACGGCGGCAACCATGATCCACCTACCGGTAACACTGCGAAGCGGAAATCCAGCCATAATTAAAAATAGCTAAAAAATGCCCGACCCCCTTGCACTTGCGTCATATTTGCTATATATTTAGAGGATAAATCCAATATCGACCACTCATAAACCGTGAACAACCATTCCATACCTTCCCCTGTACCCGCCAAAAGGCACAACTTCTGGCAGCTGAATACCTTCATCGTACTCGCTGTCTGCTGCAACGGGATTAATTTTTTCTATGATCTGTACGATCGCATGACCTGGAGCGCCATCATCGAAATGGCCGGCATCCTCTTGCTTTGTTTCTTCATGGTCCTCAACCGCTACGGCCATCTCGAACTTCCCAAAATACTCAGCATCATTTGCGTCAACTTCCAATCCTTCTTTCTCTGCTATGTCCAGGGGACCAGCCAGGCCTCATATCTCTGCCTCTTCCCGTTTGTCATGGCCATGATCTTTTTCCTCCGCGTGCGTAAGAATGACGTCATCGTCGTCTTCTCCCTCGGCGCCACCTTGCTGGTACTGTCGGCAACCGTCCTGCTTCTGCCATATCACTCCCATATCGACCGGTTCACCGATCTGGTTAACTACCATCACCTGGCCTTGAATATCATCGTGAACTTCCTGCTCGTGATCATATTTTTTTACTTCATTCTCCGCCTCCTCGACGCAAAGGAACAGAAGACGAAGATCGCGGCCGCCGCCAAAGCCCGGTTTATGAGCAATATGAGCCACGAACTGCGTACGCCATTAAACGCCATCATCGGCACCACCCACCTGCTGGCGCAGGATCATGAAGACCTGCAGGCAAGCGAACATTTCAAAGTGCTGAAAAACTCCTCCGAGCACATGCTCCAGCTCGTGAACGCCGTGCTCGACTTCAGTAAGCTGGGCGAAGGGAAACTCGAATTTGTCCGCGAACCTTTCGATCTCGCACATACGCTGCAACAGGTCACCGACTCCTTTACCACCACGACCCAGCAGAAAAAAATCGGGCTGATCCTCGATATCGACCCGATCCCCGATGGGAAAAAGGTTATCGGTGACGAAATGCGGTTTAAGCAGATCATCCTGAACCTGCTTTCCAACGCCGTCAAATTCACCGAGACCGGCGCCGTAACCATTCAGGCCAGGATCGAAAACAGCACCGAAACGGGAGCCGATATCTCTATCGCCGTGATCGATACCGGCATAGGCATTCCCGCCTCTAAACTCCACCTGATCTTCGAAAGCTTCACCCAGGTCGACGCGGAAACCACCCGCAAATACGGCGGATCGGGCCTGGGCCTGAGCATCTGCCGCGAATTGGTACGCAATATGGGCGGCGAGCTTAAAGTGACAAGCGAACCGGAGAAAGGCAGCACCTTCTATTTTACCCTGCACATGCCCTTCCAATCCCAGGTCGTCATCGTGCCAAAGGAAAAACTCCGGGGCCTGAAGAAACTAACCGGTGTGAATATCCTGCTGGTCGAAGACAACGCCGTCAATCTGAATATCGCCCGCCGCTTTCTCCTCAGCTGGGGCGCCACGATCCAGCCCGCCGAGAACGGGGAGGTCGCCTGGGAATTGTTCCGCAGCCGCCCCTTCGACTTGCTGCTGATCGACCTCGAAATGCCGCTGATGGACGGGAAGGCCCTGCTGAAACAGGTGAGAAGCGTCAACAAGGATATCCCGGCAATCGCCTTCACCGCCGCCGTCTACGAGAATATGTACCAGGACCTGCAGGAACACGGCTTCAACGGCTTTCTGCACAAACCTTTCCGTCCCGACGAAATGCACCGCAAAATATTACAGCACTTGTCCAATTTTTAGCCCGCTCATTCGTTTTTTTCAGGACAAATCCCATATCATGCGCCGCCTCTTCGCCACCATACTCGTTCGCCTCCACCGCCCCACCACCCTTGTCCGCCGCCTCCCCACCATACTCGTCCTCCCCCTCTCCGTCGCCATCTTCCTCCCCTTCGCCGCCTGCAACAAATCATCCACCCCCCCTACCCCCCCTTTCAACGTTTCCGCCTCGAT
>DASZJO010000040.1:0-52670 GCA_035948015.1 Puia sp. | reverse complement strand
CCCCATAGATCCAGTTGGTGGCAGAAGTCCCCCACCACGTACTTTGAAGATCCATCCCGGTCAGGTCATGATACGCCCCGACAAGCAGTTGTTGCACACCCGTCGCGTTGGAAAATTTATCCGCCGTAAGGCCACCCGCTTGTTGGGGCACCGTCAAAAAGCTCTTGCTGCAACCGCCAAGCAGTATAAGGAAAAAGCAAGCGCAAATTATATTAAACGATTTCATATGTTCGTCTTTTTATATTGATAAGATTATAATCCAAGTTGAACGCCGAACAACAGCTTCATGGAGATCGGGAAAGCCGTTCCGTAATCCACACCGATATTTTGCGGATTGCCGTCGTTGACCTCAGGATCGATCCCGCTATAATGCGTAAACGTCAGGAGATTATACCCCTGGACATAGATGCGTAGCCGGTCGAAGGCCTTATTTTTCGGGAACGTATAGCCGATCTGCGCCATCTTGACCCGCATATATGAACCGCTCTCCACAAAATAACTGCTTGGAGACAGGTCATTGACCCCCGTGTTCTGCGTATAGATCGGCAGCTTCGCATTGGGATTGGACGGCGTCCAGGTGTCCAGTGAACCTTGAATAACTCCGCCCTGGCCCGATATCGCTCCGTTCGGGAACAGCGAAACCGTCTTGAAATAATTGTAGATCTTATTTCCGTATACGCCCTGCAACGCGACCCCAAAATCGAAATTGCCATAATAAAGGTTCAGCGTATACCCATACGTGAATTTGGGATTGGGATTACCGATATACGTTTCATCGCGCGGATCGATCACTCCGTCCTTATTCAGATCCTTGTACTTGAAATGCCCTGCACCATTGGCTTGGGTGATCCCGAATGTCGCAGACTCATCGGCATTTGCCGCTACGTCCTGGGCGTTTTGAAAGAATCCCTGCGACACATAGCCGTAAAAGGACGACACCGGCCTGCCGACGATGCTGCGGGTGAGAAAAATACCACCGCCGGAACCGTAAGCTCCACCCGGAATGAACGTACTGTCGATCCCGTCGATATATTTGACCTTATTGCGGTAAGTCGCAATATTAAAACTCATCTCGTACCGTAGCTTGCCCACCTTATTGTTATAACCCAATTCAAGCTCCACCCCCTTGTTGTCAAAGTTCATGATGTTCTCGTAAGCAGGAAGCGCCGATCCGGCTGTGCCGGGCGCAGGCGGTTGATACAACAGCCCCTTGTCCAGCCGGTCGAACCAGCTAAAGCTGGCGGTCAAATGATTGTTCAAGACTGCCGCATCGAACCCAATATTGGTCATGTAATTGGTTTCCCAATGCTGTTTGGGATTGCCGAACTGCGAAAGATAAGCCCCGACCATCGATGACGTATTGGTGCCCGCCAAGTCATAATACCCGAATGAATTGGCGCTGTACAAGCTCTGGTAAAGCCCCGTGGGAATAGCATTGTTTCCGGCAGCACCATAAGAAGCCCTTAACTTGAGGTCATTTATCCAGGTCACCTTGTCCATAAATCTCTCCTGGGAGATCCGCCATCCGGCACTCGCCGCGCCAAAGTTCGCGTAGATATTGTTAGGGCCAAATTTAGAAGAGCCGTCCCGGCGACCCGAGACAGTCAACAGGTATCTGTCCATCAGTGAATAAGTTAGATTGCCGAGGTAAGAAGCATCGGTCTGCTTGTCGCCGCCGCCATACACCTGCGAGACGAATACATTGGGATTGCCTTGTCCAAGATATTGCGAATTCGAGCCGGTAAAGGGAAGACCTCCCGTAAGCCCGGAATAATTCCTTAGCGCATATTGATGTGCTTCATAGCCGACAAAAGCGGTGATCTTATGTATGCCGGCAATGGTCGTCGTATAGGCAAGCTTATTCAACCACCGCCAATCCGTGCTGTACCCGCCGCCTTCCGTAAACTCGTTGATCGTCGCCCCACCGGGATCCTGCGGAACCGTATCGACAAAATTGTGAAACTCCGTCGGAATGAACTGGAACCCTATCTGGTTCGTATAGGTCAATCCTTTGATAGGTTCCGCTTCGATATAAGCCGTCCCGATAAGCGATTGAGCGTAGCTATGCTGATTCTTCGACAGCGTTCTGTCCGTCAGCGGACTACCTACCTGGTTGCCCAGGAAACTGGCATCCTTGGTACCGGCGAAATTCCCCTTAATGTCATGCGTCGGCATCAGCGGTGAGAGCTCATACAACGAAGCAAGGTCATTGTTGAACCCTCGCCCGACAGTATTCTGACTTGCAAAAGACATCTCGGTGTTCTCCCCGATCCTTAACCAGGGCTTGATCTTGAATTGAGTATTCACCCGGAGAGAATACCGGATAAAATAGGAATTCAACATCGTACCCTGATCATTCATATACCCCAGCGTCACCGCATAATTGCTCTTGTCGGTAGCGCCGCTTAACGCCAATTGATGATTTTGGGTGATCGCCGGCCGGAAGAGCGTACGCCACCAGTCCGTCCCCGACTTATTGGCCTGCAGGATTCGATAATTATCGACATTGTACAAAGTTGGATTGGCCGCCGGATCACCTGCCGCGACCCCGATATTGTCCTGCCCGCTCTCCTCGATAATATAATCCGGTAGTACGGGCGTCGCACCCGTACCGAATAGATTGGGACTGGGCGGCGTCATTACAGGGTTGGAGTTGGCGAAGGACTGGAAATAGGCATTTGCCTGCTGCTGCGGGCTAATGTCTTTTGGCAGGTGGCGCGGTGCGTTTTCGCCCACATACGCATTGTACTCTAACCGGGGAGTACCCAACTTCCCGCTCTTAGTCGTGATCACGATGACGCCATTACTCCCTTCCGCTCCATAAAGACTGGTCAGCGATGGGTCCTTCAGAATGGTGATACTTTCAATATCATTCGGATTCAGCAAATTCGATATATTCTGACTGCCATTCCCGGTATTGGGTCCCAATCGCATCTGGACCCCATCGACAACATACAACGGATCATTATCCCCAAGGGTCCCGATCCCGCGGATACGAACGATCTGCGGCGCACCCGGACCACCCTGCCCATCAACTGTTACCCCCGCGGCACGCCCCTGTAGCTCAGCAGTAATATCGGCAGCCGGGGTCTGCGCCACCTGCTCAGCCGAAATGGTCGAAGCCGCACCCGTTACATCATGCTTGCTCTGGCGCGAATATCCCGTGACGATGACCTCATTCATCGGATTGCCCCCGGACTTCAGTTGGAAATCCAATTCCACTACCTGTCCGGCGCTGACCGTCACATCCCTCAAAATAGTTTGATACCCGACCGCAGATACCTGCACCGAATATTTCCCCGGCTTGATACCCGTGATCGTGAATTCGCCATTCAGACCCGCAGGAGTTCCTTTGGCCTGCCCCGATAAGACGATCGACGCGCCAACCATCGGCTCTCCCTTATCGTTCGTAACCACGCCCTTGATCGTCCCTCCATCCTGCGCCGCCGCCAACGCCTTCATCTCTGCAGGTGTCCGCCCAGCCGTCGAGTCATCGGCCCGGTATACAATTATCTTATTATTGACGCGGCGATACAGCAAATGCGTATTCGCCAACATCAGCTCCAACGCCTTCTCGACCGTATAATCTCCCCGCGTCAGCGTCACCCCGCCATAATTATCTACGACCTGGCGACTATACGCAAACCGGAAATCCGTCTGCTGTTCGATACGTGTAAAAGCAATTCTTAAGGGTTCGTTCTTCAGCTCCAGCGAAACCCTTACTTCATTGAGTTCCTGACTGTTACCGGTATTGGCCATCAACAGCTGCATCCCGGTGCACCCCATGGCAAATAACAAGCAAGTTAGCTTCATAATCCAACCTTTGTAATGAGTAGGACAGACAGCCGGAAATAGACGTACAATTCCCAGCTGTGGAAATGAAAATTCCATAGTTTTGGCAAGTTTTAGATAGTTACACCATAATTGTTTAAAACAACCCGCATCCCGGCTCCACCCGGGATGTTTTGTTAATTACATCCTTTCCCATCTATCTTCACCACACTCCCCTCAATCCGGAACTTCGACTGATTCACCCCACAGATCACGGTCATAATCTCATCCAGATCATCCTCCATATAAAAAGTCGCCGTTACCCGGCACTCCTTTAAAACCGGATTGACGAATTCGAACCCCACCTTAAACCGCTCCCCGATCCGCCGCGCGGCCTCTTCCATCGTTATATCATCAAAGCTGATCTCCACCGGCTTCCAGGCCATCACCGGGCGCAGACTTACCCGCTGCGAATGGCAACTTTCCGTCCCTACCTCATACCGCATCTGCTGCTTGTCGGACAACATCCCCATATTAGCCCCGCCCTTCAATACCTGCACCTTGCCGTGATCCACGGTAACCTCGATCGACCTTTCCGTTGAATAAGCTTTAATATTGAAGGCCGTCCCGAGCACCCGGGTCACAATCTTGCCCGTATGCACCAGGAAAGGCTGCTCCGGCCGGTGTACAATATCGAAATAAGCCTCCCCGTTGAGCGTCACTTCCCGCGTCCCGCCCTGCCCCGCAATGCCGGCTGCGCTCGCCCCTCCGGTCCCTCCATTCGCACTCGCCGCTCCGGTCCCTCCACCCGCACTCGCCCCTCCGGTCCCTCCACCCGCACTGGCCCCTCCGGTCCCTCCGCCCGCGCCCACCCGGTACTCCACCGAACTATGCCGGTTCAGGATAACCATACTTCCATCGGGTAAATGAATGACCTTCTTGTTTTCCCCAGTCTGCCATGACATCGCCGTAACCTTCCCCACACTGTCCTTGTTCACAATAACAGCCGTCGGAACCCTCGCCGCCGGCTCCACGACCGGCCGCCGGTACGCCACCGACCAATAAGCCGCCAGCCCCGCCAGCCCCAGAAACACGGCCGCAACCACTCGCCAACTCCAAACCCCCCTCCCCATCTCCGCCCGCCCGCGCCGCCAGAAGCCGCCCCGGCCTTGCCGCACCTCGCCCAACATGCACAACCCCTCCTCCGACTGGCTCACCTGCCGGTACATCCGGTCCCAATCTACGTCATACCCGACCGGCCTGGACTTTAACTCATCCCATATCCGCCGCATCGGCTCGTTCAACGAATCTTCCGCATCGGCCCGCCCCAGCAGCAAAACCAACTCCTCCACCTCCACAGGTGAAAGCTCCCGCCGCAAATAGCCGTTGAATAATTCCTTGATACGTTGAGAAGGGGCCATACCAGAAAGACACCTGGAATAAGAAGAAGGACTAAT
This sequence comes from Puia sp., assembly GCA_035948015.1. GTDB lineage: Bacteria > Bacteroidota > Bacteroidia > Chitinophagales > Chitinophagaceae > Puia. Next base: position 47,442 of record DASZJO010000040.1, on the reverse strand, counting down.
GCATCAGAAAAAAAATCAGGACCAGCATGGACCCATGCTGCCCAAGATAACGCCGGATAAACCTCAAAGCCTCTACCATATGGTTTTTGACCGTATTCCGGGAAAGATGAAGCTGCTCCGCGATCTGCTCATGGTTCAACCCGCTGTCCCGGCTTAATTGAAAAACCAGCCGCCGTTGGGGGGACAGCAGGGATAGCGCATCACGTAACAACTGGTCATAATCCGTCGCCAGCGCCCGCTCCTCGACATTATTATGCTGCGGCGTCGCCAGCTCTTGCAGCGCCCGGAGCAAACGTGTGTCATACACCGCCTTTCGCAGATAATTCAACGTCCGGTTCCGGGCGATGGTAAATATATACCCGTCCAGGTTCTCGACCTGGGGAAGCAGGTCCCGGCATAACCAAAGCTTGATGAAAATCTCCTGGGTGATCTCCTCCGCGGCATACGGCGAATGGGCTATGGCCAGCACATAACCATAGACACGATTTTTATAGCTGTCAAAAAGACGTTTAAACGGATCGGCACTAAAAAGGGGTCTCTCCTCCGATGACATGGCAGCAATTTTAGTTTTTTCAGCAATCGCCGCCGTAAATGTAATCATTTCCCCGTAAATGCCCCCTAACCGCTCATCCTTCCGTCACCACCACTACTTTCCCCTTGGTCCTCCCCGTCTCCAGCTGAAGATGCGCATCCGCCATCTGCGCGAATGGGAATACCTTCGAAACCTCGGACCGCAATTCCCCCTCCTCCAACAACTGCGCGATATGCTGCATATCCTCCCCCGCCGACTGCACATGCATCCCGCGCGCAAAAATGCCCCGCGCCTTTGCCTTGTCCTTCGTCGCGTCACTCAGCCCGTTGGTAGCGATCAGCGTACCGCCCTTCCTGAGAAGGCTCAGCGACCGCTCGCTGTTCTCCGCGCTCACCATATCGAGCACAAAATCAATGTCCTTAGCCACTTCCTCAAATCGCTGCGTCTTATAATCGATAAACTCGTTCGCACCCAGCGAAAGCACAAAATCCCGGTTCTCCGCCGATGCCGTTGCAACCACATACGCCCCGATATGCCGGGCGATCTGTACCGCATAATGCCCCACTCCACCCGCCGCCGCATGGATCAATACCCGCTGACCGGGCCGGAGTCGGCCAAAATCCGAAAACGCTTGCCACGCTGTCAACGAAGCCAGCGTCGCCGCCGCCGCCTGCTCATGCGTGGTATTCTCCGGTTTGAGCGCCAATTGCTCCGCCGGCGCTAAAACATAATCCGCATACGCTTTCCCATGACCGGGAAAGCGGATCATCCCGAACACATCATCTCCCTCCGTAAACAAGGGAGAAGTGGACTCCGTCACCACCCCCGATATATCCCAGCCTAAAATGATCGGCTTGTCATCTTTCAACACCTCTGCTAACGCCATACCCGCCCGCGTCTTCACATCCACCGGATTGATGCTGATCGCCTTGACCCGTACCAAAACTTCCCCGTCGCTGATCCCGGGCACAGGCAGCTCCTTAACTTGCAGCTGCTCGACCCCGCCAAAATCATTTAAAACGATTGCTTTCATTGCTAATGTTTTGTTCTCCGGCAAAACTAAGGCTTTCTGGTTGCTCTCAAACGAACAACTATTGTAACATTACTCCACATTCGTTCGTCTTCTTAAATATGGGTAAATTTAAATATGATTAAAACATACTTCAAACTCGCCTTCCGCCACCTCCTGAGGAAATCGACCTTTTCCTTCATCAATATCTCCGGGCTAACCATCGGCCTTATCAGCTGTATCCTGATCGGCCTCTTCATCACCGACGAGTTGTCCTATGATACCTTCCATCTCAAGGCTGACCGCATCGCCCGCATGACCTCGGAATATTCCGCCAGCGGCACCGTCAACCCCGCGGTACAAACCGGCACCCGCGTCGGCCCCCGATTCAAATCCGTCTTTCCCGCCATTGAAGAATTTACCCGCACTTTTGTCGGCCGTACCATCGTCAGTAAGGGCCCGACCCATTTTGAAGAAAACAACTTCCTCTGGGCGGACTCCGGCTTTTTCAAGATCTTCACCTTCCCCATCCTCAAAGGCGACCCCGATCCACTAAGCAGCAAAGACAACCTCGTTATCACCGAATCAACTGCAAAAAAATATTTCGGTCAGCAAGACCCCATTGGCAAAACCCTTCGCATCCGCGACGAAAAGACCTACCGCATCGCCGCCGTCATCGCCGACCCGCCCGGCACCTCCCAATTGCAATTCGACTTCGTCGCCCGGTTCGACAACCTGGAAAAACCTGATGAATGGTGGAGCGCCAATTGGATCACCTTCCTGCTGATCAACGATTCCAAAGGGTTCGCCCCGCTCGAACGACAGCTTAACGCCTACATGCAGTCGCCCGCCATCCGCACCGAAACCGGTTCAAAAGGAGCGGACTACCTGATTTACCATCTCGAACCGCTCACCCGAGTACATCTCTATTCAAAACTGGATGGCTTTACCCCAAACGGGAGCATCACGACCGTGTATGTCATGACGATCATCGCCATCCTCATCCTGGCTATAGCCTGCTTTAACTATACTAACCTCGCTATAGCGCAATCCTCCGCCCGCATGGGCGAAATCGGCGTCCGCAAAGTGCTGGGCGCCGCCAAGAGCCAGCTCTTCACTCAATTTACCGGCGAGTCGATCCTGATCACCGCAATCGCCATGATCCTGGCCATCGCCATCAGCACCCAATTGCTGCCGGCATTCAACAACCTCACCGGCAAACACCTGAACTGGACCGACCTGATCCAACCCAAACCCATATCCCTGATCGTCGCCGCCACTATCATAATCGGTCTCCTGGCCGGCGCCTACCCTGCCCTCGTTCTGTCAAACACCCGCCTGATCAACATCCTGCGCTCGGGATTCCGGGTTACGGGCGGCCAGAACGGCCTTCGCCGCTCACTCGTCGTTCTCCAATTCGCGATCTCGCTTTTTCTGATTATAACGACGGTGGTCATTCTTCAGCAAATGAACTATATCCGAAGCAAAGACCTTGGTTTCAACCGGGATCATATAGTGGTGCTGCCGATTGACTACCGCATCCACGACCGCTACCATTCGGTCAGGACGGCAATCGGCCTGCTCCCCGGCGTCGTCAATATCTCCGGCTCCTATAACCTGCCCGTATCCGTGGGTTGGGAAGATGGCATTACCGCTAACAACGGCAAGGGAGACGTCTCCGTTTCTGTCCACGCCATCCCGACCGACCTCGATTTTATCGCGACGATGCAGATGGGCCTGCTGGCAGGCAAGGATTTCACCGCCATGGACCTGCCCGAGAACACCAGCAAGGATTCTACTCAACCCTTGTATCGGTTTATTTTGAACGAAACCGCCAGCCGGAAGCTGGGCTGGACACCGGAAGAAGCGATCGGTAAACGGGTGTCCAAAGGCCAGGCCGGCATCGTCACCGGCGTTGTGCGCGATTTTAACTTTACCTCCATGCGGGAACCCATCGGCCCCCTCATCATCTTTCCCGACACCGGCTACGTGCGCTATATGCTGGTACGCCTCAACGGCGCGCAGCTGCCCGCACAACTCGACCGCATGCAAGCAGCCTGGAGATCGATCATCCCCGACCGGCCATTCAGCTATCACTTCCTCGATGAGGACTACGACCGCCTATATCAGGCCGAACAACGGACCGGCCAGCTCTTCACCCTCTTCTCCGCACTGGCGATCTTCCTAGCCCTGCTTGGCCTGTTCGGCCTAGCCGCAATCAGTACCGTCCAACGGACAAAAGAGATCGGCATCCGCAAAGTGCTGGGCGCCGATACGGCAAATATCGCGCTGCTGCTTGCCCGTAACTTCATGCTGCTGATTCTCGTCGCATTCGGCATCGCCACCCCTATAGCCTGGATCGTCTCGGTCAATTGGCTGAACAACTTTTCCTACCGGATCTCCCTGCCCGTCTGGACTTTCCCCCTCGCATGCCTGGCCGTCCTCCTGGTAGCATTCGCTACCGTGAGCTTCCACGCCTGGCGCGCCTCCCGGACAAACCCGGCCATCAGCCTTAAAACCGAATAGCCCGCCGCCATCGCACAAACCCCGCCCGCACCCTATCGCACCAACACAACCGTCCCCTTCTGTGACTCCGTCTTGCGTGTCAACGGATTCTCATACACCAACTCCCACACATACACCCCCGCCGGCTGCGCCCGCCCGTTAAACCTCCCATCCCACCCCACACCGGCGCCAGCCGCCGAATACACACAAACCCCAAGACGGTCATAAACCGCCAGCCGATCTACCACCACCGGATCAGTTGGCGGCACCCTGAACACATCATTCCGCCCATCCCCATTCGGCGTAAATGCTCCCGGCATCAACAGCGGATAATATACCCCGACTTCCTCCGCTGCCGAAGCAATACACCCATTCGTCGTTTTAACCGTGAGCCGATACGTGATCGTTCCTTGCGGCGTGGCGATTGGATCGGGCAGCCCCGGACCATCCAACCATGTCGCCGGGTTCCATTGATACGAAGAGATCGTTCCACCAACCAGCGGTTCCAACTGCAAACTCTGCCCGCCGGCAATCACCGTATCGGGCGTGAGCTCGATCACCGGCAGCGGATACACGACCATCGCAATGGACTGTGCCGTATCCGGCGTCGCACAGGTCAGACTCGACTGCATCAAACAGCTGATCACATCGCCGTTGTTGAGCTGCGCATCCGAAAAAACAGCTGAATCACCCCCTGCCCCTACCCCATCCACCGTCCACTGATATACCGGCGCCGCACCCCCATTGGAAGGCCTCGCGGTAAAAACAACCATACTATCCTGACAGATGCCATTGGCCGACGAGCCAATCGACACCCCGGTTGCAGGGATAGCCGTAACCGTAATGGACAGACTATTGGAAACGACAACCGGATTCAACACACAGGCCGCATCACTCGTCATCGTACAACTGACCACGTCGCTGCTGCTCAGCGTAGAGCTCGTATATGTCGGCCCTCCCGAACCGACATTCGCCCCATCGACCATCCACTGATAAGTCGGAGCGGGCCCCCCGCTGTCCGGCATAGCGGTGAAACTGACGGGCATGCCCGCACAACTGCTGTCCGTGCTTGCGGCGATCGTGACCGCCGGCGAAGGATTGGCGATCACATTGACGATGATCGGCGCCGACGCCACCTTACAGAAAGCAAGACCGATATTCCCCGCCTGCGCTACCGTGAGCCTGTATTCATAATAGCCCGGGGCCGACGACGGACGGTTATAGGTAGGCGAATTTGCACCCGGGATATCCGCCCAGGTCGCACCGCTGTCCAGGCTGCGCTGCCACTGATAGACTACCGTGGGATAACAGTTCTCCACCGTGGCGTCAAACCCCAGCGTCCGGATATCATTCTGACAAAGCGTGATCGTATCGCTGGCATACCCGAGCACACCCGGCTGAATGGTCGGACCCGCGGCCCTGAATGTGATATCATCCAGGGCCAGATCATTGCCGATCCCGCCGGTCGCATTATTGGTCATCCGCAGCACTACCGTATCCACCCCCGGTGGCGTATTGAAATAAAATCCGTACTGCACCCAGGTGACCGTCGTCAGGGCGGGAATATCACCTGTATTATAGGTCTGAAGCACCGTCCCATTCGTATTTTGGATCGTAAACGTAATATTGGGGAGGATCTGCCCCGTCACCGCAGCCATATTGAGAATCCAGGCCGCGAACTGATACGTCGTCCCCGCACAGAGCCCGCTGATCGTCTGGACATAGAAATCACTGGGCTGATAGCTTGCGTTGATCAGCATGAAATATCCATTGAGATTGCCGGTATGATCGGAAAGGACATTCAGCCAGGTGCCACCAAAACATCCCGTAGTAGAATGGACGATCGTATAGTAACCATCATTCGGACAGGCATCCGCGATATACTGCATATTGGTAATGCCGGGCCCCAGCGGACTGCCGAACCCCGTCCCGGAACCGAAGGTGATATCGACTATAGGGTCTCCCAAACCACCGGTACAAGTAGCGGTCTGTGCCGCCACCCGCCCGCATACAAGCATCAATAGGGGGATTAATAGCTTTTTCAAGACGTGAAAATTACTAAAAATACCTAAATTCACTTCCTGCCACCAAAAAACTACTGCACATGAACCCTCAAAGACATCTCTCGCTGGCCCTGCTTATCCTGGCCATACCCATTTTCCTGCAAGCCCAGAACATCCCAACCCCCGCGTCCTCCCCCCTCCCCAACATCCCCACCCCAAAAGAATCATTTGGCTTCACCCCCGGCGACAACTACCAGCTCGCTACCTATACCCAAACCGAAGCCTGGTTCAAAAAACTCGCCGCCGCATCCGATCGGGTGAAACTCGTCGTGATCGGCCAAACCGAGGAAGGCCGCGACCAGGTGATGCTGATCGTCTCCTCTCCCGCAAACCTAAAAATCCTTGACCGCTATAAAACCATCTCACAACAACTCGCCCACGCCGAAGGCCTCACCCCCGAACAAGCCCACGCCCTCGCAGCCGAAGGCAAAGCCGTCGTCTGGATTGACGGCGGCCTCCACGCAACCGAAGTCGTCGGCGCCCACCAGCTGATCGAGACCGCATACCAGCTGACCAGCCGCCAGGACCCCGAAACCATGCGCATCCTCGACAACGTCATCATCCTGATGACCCACGCGAACCCCGACGGCCAGGAGCTGGTATCGGATTGGTATATGCGTAATCCGGTGCCCGAACGCCGCTCCCTCGACTATGTCCCCCGCCTTTGGGAAAAATATGCCGGCCACGATAACAATCGTGACTTCTATATGATGAACCTGAAAGAAACCCGGAACATGTGCCGCCAGCTCTTCGTCGAATGGATCCCCCAGATCATGTACAACCACCACCAGGCCGGACCCGCTGGCTCGATCCTCGCGGGACCACCCTACCGCGACCCGTTTAACTATGTTTTCGACCCCCTCGTCATGACCAGCCTCGACGCCGTGGGCGCTGCCATGGTGAGTCGCCTGAACCTGGAAGGAAAACCCGGCTACACCGAACGCGCCGGTTCGGTCTACTCGACCTGGTATAACGGGGGCCTTCGCACTACCACTTATTTTCACAATATGATCGGCCTCCTGACCGAGATCATCGGCGGCCCAACTCCCTCCGAAGTCCCCCTCGTCCCCCAACGCCTGATCCCCAGCGGTTCCACACCCTTCCCGGTAACCCCGCAAAAATGGCTGTTCCGGCAATCCATCGACTACTCGGTCTCGCTGAACTACGCCGTGCTGGACTACGCCTCGCGCTACCGGGACGAATTGCTGTTCAATATCTATCAAATGGGCCGCAACTCGATCCAGCGGGGGAGTGAAGACTACTGGACCCTCTCCCCCAAACGCATCGACCAGATAGAAAAACTCGCCAAAGACACATCTGCCGTCAGACCCGCCGCACGTCGCAACCGCGATTCCACCACGGCCCGCCCCAACTCCGACACCACTGCCCGCCGCCCTCAAGACTCCGCCGCGCCGTCAGTCCGCGCTGCTGAACCGGCCACTGCACCCCCCGCCGGCGAACGCGAAGGTCAAAACCTTATCCCTACCCGCTTTTTTGATAGCGTACTAAAGAACCCTGCCTTCCGCGATGCCCGCGGCTATATCCTCCCCTCCGACCAACCCGACTTTCCCACCGCCACCCGTTTCATCAACGCCCTCATCGGCGACGGCATCGTAGTGTCAAAAGCCACCGCCGCATTCACCGTGAACGGTAAGTCCTATCCCGCGGGCTCCTATATTGTGAAGACCGACCAGGCCTTTCGCCCCCACGTCCTCGATCTCTTCGAACCCCAGGACCACCCTAACGACTTCGCCTATCCCGGCGGCCCCCCCATCCCGCCCTACGACGCCGCAGGATGGACCCTGGCCTATACCATGGGCGTCCGATTCGACCGCATCCTCGACGGCTTCGACGGCCTGTTCGACCGCATTCCCTACGGTCAACTACAGCCGGTTAACCCCCCTTCCCCTAAAGAAAGCCGCCTCGACTCCCGGAGCAACGCGTCCTATGCCGCGGTCAACGACCTGCTGAGCTCCGGTAAACCAGTCTATCGTAGCAGCACCAACGGCGATTTCTTTACAAGCCATCCGCCGCATAACGCGATTACGATCAAACCCGCCCGCATCGCCCTATGGGACGCCTACGGGGGCTCCATGCCCTCGGGCTGGATCCGCTGGATCATGGAACAATACCATTTCCCATTCAAAGTCATCTACGCCAAAGACATCGACTCCGGTGACCTGCGTTCGAAATATGACGTGATCGTCTTCGTCGGCGGCGCTATCCCGGCCACCACCCAGACCGGCGAGACCCCACGGGGACGTAACGAACCCAACCCCGACAGCATTCCTTCCGAATTCCGCTCACACCTGGGTCGCATCAGCGCAAATAAATCCATCCCCGAGCTTAAAAAATTCCTCGAAGCCGGAGGCCACATCGTGACCATCGGCTCGAGCGCCAACCTGGCCTATCAACTGGGCCTGCCGGTCCACGACGCGCTCGTCGAACTCGTCGCCGGAAAAGAACGCCGCCTGCCTAACGAGAAATTCTATATACCCGGCTCCGTTCTTCGCGTCAGCTTCGACACCACCATCCAACCTTCCTGGGGGATGGCCTCCACCGCCGACGTCTACTTCGACCAAAGCCCTGTCTTTAACATCAGCCCGGCCGCCTATGCCAATGGCACCATCCGCCCCATCGCCTGGTTTGCCGACGACCACCCCCTGCGCAGCGGTTGGGCCTGGGGCCAGGCCTACCTCCAAAACGGTGTTTCCGCCTTCGTAGCCACCGTCGGCCAGGGGAAGCTGTATACCTTCGGCCCGGAGATCACCTTCCGCGCCCAAACCCACGGAACATTTAAATTATTATTCAATCAACTCTATGTAACGCAATAACAGGTAGTGTCTCAGTTAACTGAGAGCACTATTGGCCATTTACTTTAATCAAATTAGTTGCTATGGAAAATTCTTTGCTAAGCAACAAGAATTTAAGAAGCGTCCATCGTGACGTTGGATACTTATTTGTAGGTCTGATTATTTCTTTTTGTGTTTCAGGAATTATGCTGAATCATAGGGAAACGTGGAACCCCGTTCGTTATAAATATGACTATAGAAAAGTAAAGACGAATTTTCATCTCCCAAAGGAATCTGTGAATATGGAAGGCATAAACTCTTTCAATACGCAAAATAAGCTTGACCGGTTTAGCAGTTACGATTTTCGTGATGATTCTACCCTCGTCATTCTTTACATCATGAAGGATGCTACGATTAATTTGGCTGATGGAATGGCAGAAATAAACATATGGGGACAACGTCCAGTATCGACACAGCTGTATTTACTTCACACTTCTTTCGGGTCAGATAATTGGTACTTATGGTATTCAGATTTATTTGCGTTAGGGCTGATTTTTATTGCAAGCACAGGAATGTTTCTGATGAGGGGGAAAAATAGTTTCCGAAAAAGAGGTTGGCTACTGGCAATAGCAGGGATTATTATTCCCATTATTGCATTGTTTGTATTTTCCTGAATTTCAAACTGAGACACTACCCAATAACATACCATTTTTCCCGATAAGCTTATTTTTGTACCTTGCCGGACTTAAAGCAGGAATAACATGCCTGAAAACAGCGATTTCTATCCCCAGGTAATGCAGCGCTACAGATCGGAACTATCCGTAGCCGGCGAACATAAAGAGTTTATCGCCGCCCTGCTCCGCGTGTTTGAAGAAAAAGTATTCAACGCCCGCGACTTCGAGAACTACCCTATCGAGATCATCGTGGATTACATCGAACGGACCCACATTTATTACTTTGAGAAAAAACTTCCGGAAATCGAACAAAGCATTGGCCTGCTTTCCGACCACTACGATTCCCAACACCCTATCCTGGCCGCCCTTCGCAACTTCTTCCTTCGATACGTCCACGACCTTTCCGAACATATCCACGCTGAGGAACAAATCCTCCTGCCTTATATCAAAATACTGCAACAAGCGCAGGGATCACCCGCCCATTTCTCGACGTTTATCCTCGCCCGCCGCGACTACTCTATCGACCGCTTTCTAAACGACCACCACGACACCGAAGACGAACTCAAAGACATCCGCCAAACCATCCGTCTCTACGACCCGCCACAAACCAACGCCTCACTATACCGCATCCTGCTGACCCAGTTGCAAGCCTTCGAACAAGACCTTTGCATCCACGCCCGCATCGAAGAAGAGATCCTCATCCCCAAGGCCCTCGCAATTGAAAAGGAACTCAACGCTCAGCTGCTCTACATTTCCCCCTACAACTGAGCGATCGACAGGATATTCCCATCTACATCCTTGAACCACGCGATCTTCGCCCCTTCCGGCGACGTCCAAACCCCCATCTCATCCTGCTCCATGAAATCATATCGTTCGAACACTACCCCCTTCGATTCCATCACGGGGATCATCGACCGGATATCCGCTACCACCCAACCCAGGATCGTGTAAGGAGCCGGTTTAAGCTCGCTGCCGACCACCGACATGCGTAGCTTAACTCCATTGGCATCGAACATCACCCCATACGGGTCTTCCCCCACCACTTTCAATCCCAACGTCTTCTCATAAAAAGGCCGCGCCCGCGCGGCATCGGTTACCGGCACAAAGGCCATTATAGATTGATTGCCCAGCATACAATTTTGTTTTCCTAAAGATACTTCACTTCATCGTGATCCCCTCCAATTCATCCACCCTCGCCATGACGCCCCATCCAAAAAAACCCCCTCCTACCCCGATCAGCAGCACATTATCCCCCTGCTGCAACGGCACCGTAAACTTGCTGTTCTCGATCGAGATCCGCCCCCGCTGCTTGGCGATCGGCGCCCCATAAAAATTCTTATCGACATACAGCCATTGCCCATTCAGGAATACCCATACCTCATTCATAAAACCCAGCTGGAGCTGACAGGTTCTCTCCTTATCCGAATGAAGCGTCGTCTTTAGAAAGACTATCCGGCGAACAAAATCCTTATACGGATACATCCTCGTCAAATTCACCAACCCCATCCGCTCCACGCCGATCGGCTTCCAAACCCGCTGTGAATCTGGTATCGACTTGAAACTAAAGTCGACATCTTTTGGGATGAGCTCCGGCTCGGTCACTTGCCAACGTCTGATATAATGGGGATCATTAGCCACCGGATCGAAACCCTCCGCCGCCGGTAACCCCTCCGTCTGACCCTGCCGTACCGCCAGGTTCGAAAGCGTACCCTTGCCCTGAAAACAGATCGTGCCATGTGTTGCATTGCCTTCCAACCGCGGGACATCCAACGCCGCTTCGCCCGCATGGTTGAGATATACCCGCATCCGCCGGCCGGATACAACCAGTTTCGTATGGATCGGCAGATTTGCCTGCCATTCCGCGGCAGTCTGATAGTTGTCGAAGATATTCCAACAATTAACCCCGCCGATCAGCGGCGTATATTGGATCGCCTGAGGTTGACCCACCCTATCCGTCCTGAAGTAGAAGCACTCGCTCTCCAAAGAATCCTTATATCGGAAGTACATTAAAGAGAACTGCTTTTCCTCCGGTAAAATATCAAATTCAATCACCCCATCCGAAAAATCGACGCCTTTCAAACTAACCAGCCCTCTGCCGTCTACTATCTTCATCGCCGCCTCGCCCGAGCCGGCACCCACCGAACCCCCTCCTTGCCCGGCAGCCACAAATTCCACCGCCCCGGGCTTGAACTCCCAATTCTCCGCCCGCAAGGGAACAAGCCCGCCACTATTTTTGGCCTGCCCCATCACCGCAGTGTTAAAAAAAACTAAACTGATCAGAAAAAATACTTTTGTCATAATTTTATTATTGAGGTTCGAAAAAGCAAAAATCAAAAAGTCCCCCGAACCCCATCTATCCAAACTCATTCAAGTTGATTCATTCGAATTCACATATCGAAGAATGCCTCCGCCTCATCGAAGCAAAATGGCAACGCGGTAGCAGAGAAGATTGGAGCAGCTACGACTTCGAAAAACTGAATACCGCGATCTTCGACGCCACGGGCGTATCCCTCAGCGTCTCCACGCTCAAACGCCTCTTCGGAAAGGTTTCCTACACCAACCTTCCCTCCGTCCATACTCTCAACACCCTCACCCGTTTCGCCGGCTTCGAAGACTGGAACGATTTCCGCCAACACCACCCCCTCCCTCCACCCTCACAACACGTCCCCGAATCCCCTTCTCCGTCCCTCCACCCCCTCTCCGATACTAATTATGGCGAATTCGCCCCAATTAAATCCGAACATACCCCCGCCTCTTCAAACGGATCCGCGCCAATCTCTTCGCAACCCGCACCTTCACTAAACCCGATCGCCGTCCCCGCCGCCGTCCCCGAATCCACTTCTCCGTCCCTCCACCCCCTCCCCGATCCGGCTCCCCCCACACCCACACCCCGGACCCGCAGACAACCCCACCTCGCCCGCTGGTGGCCCACCCTCCTAATCCCCGTCGCCATCCTATATTATTCGCTTCTTAGCTCCCGCACCCCCACCCACCCCAAACCCGACCCCTCCCAATACTCTTTTTCCGCCAATAAAATAATCTCCGAAGGCGTCCCCAACTCCGTCGTCTTCCACTATAAAACCCCCGTGTACCCCACCGACTCCGTCTTCATCGTCCAAACCTGGGACATGCGCCGCCGCATCGCCGTCCCACCCAACGGCACCGACTACTCAGCTATTTATTATTACCCCGGCTACTTTGTAGCAAAACTCATCGTCGACACCCAGATCGTCCGCACCCATGACCTCATGATCACGTCAGACGGCTGGCTCGCCCTCGCGGAAGGAGAGCCCACTCCCATCTATTTTAAAAAGGAAGAAGTGACAAGAAAGGAAGGTATCGAAGTTGACTCGGCAACCCTGGCCCATTACCATTTGTCGCTCGAACCTTCCCCACCCAAAGTGCGGCTATTTTATATGAAAGAGTTGGGAGACCTGAAAGACTCGGACTTTACTTTCGAGACAACCTTGAAAACCGGACCCCCGCAGGGCTCCGGCGTCTGCCAAAATGTTCAGGTATTGATACAGTGTAAAAACGATATATTTATTATCCCCCTCGCCGCCAGGGCCTGCATCGGCGACCTCAACCTCTTTGCCGCCGGCGCCGCCGCCAGCAGCAGGGATACCGACCTCTCGGGCTTCGGCAGCGACCTGACCCAATGGACCACCCTTAAAGTCACCAGCAACCACCGTCAACTTAACTTTGTTGTAAACGGAAAACCCGCCTACACCGCCACCTTCCCCGACAACCCCTCCGACATCGTCGGCGTCCAATATCGCTTCACCGGCACCTGCGCCGTCAAAAACGCCCGCTTCACCACCGCCAACCGCACCATCGATCTGAAATAACCGCCGCGGCACCCCTCCGCCGCACAAACCCGCGCCCACCCCAACACCCCCCGCGCCCACCCCCCCTACGCATGCAACACCAACACCGCCTTGATCGACCGGTTCAACACCTTATTCACCGTCGACGTATTGAATAGCCGGTACACCAACCCGTGATGCCGCTTTACCAAACCGACAATATCCGTCTGACTCCCCGAAATGAAGTTGATGATCCCCTCCGACGGACTGTCCTCCTTGATATATCGGAACTCGAGCTCCGCATCCGGATACCGCTCCCTCATCGCTTTCTCCCCCTCTTCATTCGTCGCCCACGCCGCCGTCTCGACGATATTCACCACATATAATTTTTTAGCTTCAAGCGCATTCAACAGATCGGTCAGCGCCATCACATCCTCACTGGCAGGAGCACCCGCAAAGTCCGTCGCCAGCGTGACCACCGGATGGATGGCGAATTTGCTCTCCAACGGCACGATCAGCGTCGGCAACCTCGTCTTCTCCACCATCGAACTGGCGTTACTGCCGAATATCCCGCTGATGCCCGACGATCCCATCGTCCCCATGACCAGCATCTCCACCGGGTTGGCTTCGATATATTTCATAATTACCCCACTGACCGACCCTACCTCACAACTCGTCGTGACAGGGATGTTCCTGAACTCATGCCGGGACGTAAACGTACCCGCCCAGTTGATTAGCGCCTGCCGCTTGCTGTTATGATACTCTTCGATATATAACGCATTATACGTATTATTGAAGACCCCTTCAAAAGCTCCGATCGCATGCAACGCACACACCTCGGCCTGTAAAACCTTCGCCAGATCCATCGCATACTCCATAGCGTTTGTAGCACACGCGGAAAAATCAGTAGCAACTAGTATTTTCTTCATGATATCTGCGTTAGTAGGTTAAACGAACAGGTGGAAAATAAAGAACAAGGTGAACGCCAACGCGATCGACACCGGCAAGGTCAGCACCCAGGCGAATGGCCGGGGGGGCCGCCGTGTTAACTCATCATTAATTTAAGGCTTCCTTGTTATATTTATTGCGGTAATCTACCGGCGACATGGAAGTCACCTTGCGGAATATATCTCTGAACGCTTTGGTATCATTATACCCCACCTCATACATCACTTCTCCAACCGTCTTGCGGCTCATCTCCAGCTGTCGCTTGGCGGCCTCGATCTTCACCCGTTGCCAATACTCGAGCACCGTATTGTGCGTCGCTTTCTTGAACCGCCGCTCGAACGTCCGCCGGGCGATGCCAAACTTCCTGCAGAGCTCATCCACCGTGATCTTGTCCTGATAGTTGGTCTCGATAAATTCCTGCACTTTCACGATCTCCGGATCGTTATGCACCTTCTGCCCCTTGAAGATGTGAAAGGGCGATTGACTTTGCCTGTCTATATCCAGCACAAAAAATTTCGCGGCCAGCACCGCCAGCTCGCGGCTTGTATACTTTTCTATCAGGTACAACAACAGGTTCCAATAGGAGGTAGCACCGCCGCTCGTATACAGCCCCATCTGATCCGTGACGATCTTATTGTCCAGCAGCTCAACCTCCGGGTACCGGTCCCGAAACTCATTGGCGAATAACCAATGCGTCGAACAACTCTTGCCATTCAACAGACCCGTCTCCGCCAACAGGAACGCTCCGAGACAAAGGCTCGCAACCTCCGTCCCCTCTTTATAACATTGCACGATCCAGGGAATAAAATCTTTGTTAAGCTGCAAGGCCCTGGTCAGATCGCCGCTCAACGCCGGGATGATGATCAGATCAGGTTTTCGAACATTGGCAAGCGTCACATCCGCATGGATCGTGAATAGACCGTCGGTCACCTTGACTTCGCTGGTCAGCCCGGCCAGCTGCACATGGAACATCGGCATCTCTCCCGTACTCTTAAGGAACTCATTCACCGCCGTAAAGGCATAACGTGGATCTGCCACCGCCTCAACTACCGCTGTCTCAGGGACGATTATCGTAATGTTTTTCATGGCGTAATATTTAATTTGACCTTCGCTTCGCTCGGTTCCTTATAAAGGTAAGCCCAATCTCTGTCGTAAACAACCCCTTGAATTGACGGAACCATACACCCTCCATCCACCAAAAGCCTGCTAGCTTTACCCTATTAAATCTTGAAAACCATGACACTGCTGAATCCCTATTTGAATTTCAATGGTCAATGCCGCGAAGCCCTAACCTTCTACCAGGAATGCCTCGAAGGCGACCTCGAGCTTCAAAAGATCGCCGAGTCTCCCATGGCCGCCAAGATGCCCTCCGAAAAAGGTCCCCTGATCCTCCACGGCGCCCTCTCCAAAAACGGCTCCACCCTCCTCATGGGCTCCGACATGATCGGCAACGCCCTCCAACCCGGTAACTCCATAAACCTTTGCCTCAACTGCACCAGCGACCAGGAGATCAATACGCTCTTCAACCGCCTCTCCGCCGGCGGCCACGTCATAACCCCCCTGCACCAAAGCTTCTGGGGCGCCACCTTCGCCGAACTCCGCGACAAATTCGGCATGACGTGGATGCTCAACTATACCCGCAACTGAAGGATCTGCTTGCCTCTGCTCTAACCGCCACCCTTCGCGGCCGCCAAATATCGACACCCCGTCAGAGCGAGGCGGTCACCCGGATCCAAAACGATAATTGGTCATTCGCTTATCCCCGCTCTTCTTCAATATCTTCTTTGCAACCCCTTCCCGAAGATCCCTGCTTGCGGTAGCCGGAGAGATTTCCTTGTATTTGCTCAAATAGTCCTTTCGCGCAAATGGCCGCGTGCCAACATCCGCCCTGAACCGTTCTATTCGTTCGATCGCAGTCAGTAAGGGAATCCGGCCAGAAAGCAATTCGTTCAGTGATTCCAGGATCACGCCAAGCATAAATTCAATAAACACCGTCGACTTACCCGATCTGTCCGCCACACCAAGCACTTTGTAATAAGAAGTCTGCCTCCTCTTTATAATACTTTCCACAGGTAGGAACTCAAAAACCGGGTGATACCCCATCAAAATAATGGTCTGCCAAAGCCTCCCCATCCTTCCATTACCATCAATAAATGGGTGAATGAATTCAAGCTCATAATGAAAAACACAGCTTTTTATCAGTGCCAGGTCTTTTGAAGTCTTAAGATATTCAAGCATCCCGGTGATCAACGGTTTTACCATCTCGCCGTCCGGCGCAAGATGTCTGAGCTCATCGCCCCTGACTATACCTGCATAACGGGTTCTGAATTTTCCCGGCGATTCTACAAGGCCCGCCATCAAAAGCTTGTGCGCCTTCAAGAGCGAAGCCAGACTCGTCGCCTTGAACTCATGCAACCTATCGTAAACTGTAATGGCATTCCTTACCTCCAATATATCCCTCGTTGGTCATCCTCAAACCCTCCACCGACGCCACCTACGGCAACACCGTCAATATCCTCGATGAAATGAAGATCGACGAAATCCACCACTACGTCCTCACCGACATCACCCCCTACGAATCCCAACTCATGCAATCCAAAAAACTTACTTACTAGAATTCCGGCGTTTTGCGGGATCCACCAGAACTGGGTTTGACGGTCTCCCGGCTATCGATTAAATTTGGCGACCGACCGACCGGCTAGAGAATATTTACCAAACCCAACCACATCGTGAAAAATGCACTTATACTTTGCTGCTATTTCATTTTTATTTTTCTCATCGGTCGAATTTCATTTAAGAGGCCTGAGTATAATTGGGATATGTTAGCATATATGGCAGTCGTGTTGGGATACGATCATAGTGATTCCAATTTCGTCCATAACTCTGTATACAAAATTGCTAAAGACCAATTGTCTCCTGAAACGTACGACCAGTTGACCGATGGCGGGCTTGAATTCAGGAAAAGGATGGCTGAAAATTCAAGTGAATTCTATCAACAAATGCCGTTTTACTCAGTCAAACCATTGTATACGCGACTTATATATTTTATGTATAAGGCAGGGGTTCCTCTGATTCCGGCAACGCTTGTCCCATCTTTTATTGGCTATATCCTTATAGCATTCTTATTGATCATTTGGATAAAAAAGTATTTACAACTGATTTTTGCATTTGCAGTTAGTTTGCTCATAATGCTCTCCGCACCCACGTGGGATATTGCAAGATCTTCAACTCCGGACAGCTTGTCAGCCTTCTTGCTGTTGGGTGCTTTGTATTTTATGATTGAAAGGAGGTCATTATTCCTTACTTTTTCGGTCTTGTTATTGTCGATCTTTGCAAGAATAGACAATGTTATTCCCTCCATTTTCATTGTATCCTTTCTTGCATTCTCAAATAAGTGGAAAGACAAGATATCCATTCAAAAATATCTGGTGATGCTTATGTTCATTTTGCTCAGTTACCTTTCCATTACTCTTGGCACCCGTAAATATGGTTGGGATATATTGTATTATCCTACATTTTCAAAATCATTAAATTTGAATTACGCCTATCACGCTGAATTTCATTTTCAGAACTACCTTGCCTTGTCTACGTCTCACATAATGACTGGATTATTCTATACTTATCTCCCTTTATTCATGGCCCTGGCGTTAATGGTGTTTGTATCAAGAACTCCTTTTAATTTTCGTAACCTTAATTTCGATCAACTTCTTGTAGGAATAATTATTTTAATTATTCTCGTTAGGTTCCTCTTGCACCCGGTCATCGCAGATCGCTTATACATTGCTTATTATTTGTGTATTTTGATTTTGCTGATAAGAAAACTGTATGGGCCTTTGAGCCCTCATAAGGATTATTAGTATATCCGTACCTTAGCCTAATGCCAATCACCGTAAGACAAGCCACCAGCGCCGACCTCCCCACCCTCCTGCGCTTCGAACAAGGCGTCATCAGCGCCGAACGGCCCATGGACCCGACCATCCAGGACGGCCCTATCCACTACTACGACCTCAACGCCATGCTGACCTCACCCGACATCCATCTCGTCGTCGCCCAAACCGAAGACGGTACTCTCATCGGCTCCGGCTATGCCCGCATCAACCCATCCCGCCTCTACCTCAAACATTCCCACCACGCCTATCTTGGCTTCATGTACGTCGATCCCGCTTACCGCGGCCATGGCGTCAACCAACTCATCATCGACGCTCTTAAAGATTGGTCGAAAAGCCGCCACCTCACCGAACTCCGCCTCGACGTCTACACCACCAACGACAACGCCATCCGCGCCTACGAAAAAGCCGGCTTCACCCCTTATCTCATCAATATGCGCATGGGAATCTAGGTGCCCTTCCAGCCGCGTCCCCCCTATTTACCTCCTGAATATCCCATGAAGCATCCGACGCAACAAACTCATTTGCCCGGTGACGATCACCGCATCGGCCTCCATCCCTTCTCTGAACGGCAGCCGCTGATGCCCGCTCGTGACCAACCCATCAGCCAGACTCACCGTAGCAAGGCAGCCGCTGTCCGACAAGACATTCGAGATAAAATCCAATTTTCCCGCTACCTGACCATGTTCCTGGTATGGGTAGGCATCGAGCCGCAGTTGAACAGGCATCCCGACAGCTACTTTTCCAAGATTGCTTTGTGGCAGGTATAGTTCTGCAATCAGCTGGTTGTCGCTGGGGACTATATAGGCAATAGGAATCCCCTGCCGGATGTATTGATTGGGCCGCAACGGCCTGATCAGGTAAAGTACGCCTTCAACCGGCGAAATGATCTCATACTTCCCGGGCGTATCCGCAGGACTTTCCAGATAGGCAATGACTTTCCCCTTCGTGACCGCGCTTCCATCCTGAACAAATAGCTGAGTTATCCTCCCGGACCCTGACGGTACGATGTCTTTCGGCGGGTTTAATGACAACAGCCTTGCCCTTACGTGGACAACGTCGGGATATTGGACAAAGCTGGATCCGACCCCGATCAGTAGCAGGATACCCATCATAATCCATAATCCCCATTTTTCCAGGAACCCGCTATCCTGTTCGATCAGCTCCTGCGCTTCCTCGGATCGCATGGCCTTTTCCATGGTTTGCTAATTACCCAGCTCCAGCTGGTTTTTTACCAATTCATAATAGTATCCCCTGCGGGAAGTCAGCAAGTCATGCGTACCTTCTTCAACGATCTTTCCCTTTTGCAATACGACGATATTATCCGCATGCTTGACGGTACTCAGCCGATGGGCTACGACAACCACCGTTCTATTCCTGAAAAATTTTTCCAGGTTCTGTACAATCTCTCTTTCATTATTGGCGTCCAGCGAGTTGGTGGCCTCGTCGAAAAAGAGGTACTCTGGATCTTTATATACAGCCCTTGCGATCAGCAATCGTTGCTTTTGCCCTTGGCTGAGGCCGCTCCCATCGGCCCCTAGCTTTGTCGAAAATCCGTTCGGCAGGGATTCTATATAGTCATGAAGATTGGCTATCCGCGTACTGTAGATCAACCTCTCCTTGTCAATGGCCTCATGAGCCACCGCTATGTTTCCGGCAATGGTGTCATTGAAAATATAGCCGTCCTGCATGACAGCCCCGCAGGCATGCCGCCAAAACGAATGACTGATCTGCTCGAATCTCAATCCCCGATCTCCTATATAAATACTGCCATTGTATTGTTCGTATATCTTGAGGAGCAATTTGATCAGGGTGGTCTTTCCGCTGCCGCTGGCGCCGACAATAGCCGTGATCTTTCCGGCAGGAATTTTTAAATCGATGTCTTCGAGTACCAGATCATTGCCCGCACCCGGATAGGTAAAACTAACATGTCGGATGGATATGCTTTTATCTTCCGGCAGACTGGAAATGTACGAACGGTCAGGTACCTCCTCATCCGCCATCGCATGTATCTCGTTCAACCGCTCCATGCTGATCCTTGCGTCCTGGAAAGATTGAACAAAGCTTACCCATTGGGAAATGGGACCGCTCAACTGACCGATGATGTATTGCACGGCAAGCATGGCTCCAAATGTCAGCCTCCCTTGTATGACCTGCTCCGCCACGATAAAGCTCAGGATAAGATTCTGTGACTGATTGATCAGCAGCGCGCCCGCAGACTGCCACTGACTAAAGGTCAGGTTTCTGATGTTTAGCTTGAACAGAGAGGCCTGAATATTTTCCCACTCCCATCGTTTCCGCGTTTCGGCATTGTTTAGCCGGATCTCCTGCATGCCTTGGATTAGCTGGAGGGTGGCGTTGTTTTCCTTGGCCGCCAGGTGAAAGTTCCTGTAATTGATCTTCCTCCTGATGATCAGAAAAATCCGGACCCAGAAAAAATACACCGTGCTGCCCAGCAGAAAGACCATGAACAGTTGGACACTATACGTCAAAAGCACCGCGGAATAAACGAAGAAGTTAACAGTGGAAAAAAGAGTATTAAGCGCCGTTCCCGTCAAAAAGCTCTGTATCATCCGGTGGTCGCCGATGCGCTGTAGCGTATCTCCGGTGTGCTGCCGGTCGAAATAAGAAAGAGGCAGCCTTACCAGCTTGATCCAAAAGTCGGACAATATTTGCAGATTTAAGATATTGGAAAGCCGTAGCAGTACTTTACTTCGGATAAAGTCTACAATCGACTGGCTGAAGACAAGCACCAGCTGCGCGATCAGTACGATCACAACGAATTGAAGATTCCGTGTATTGATACCCGTATCGACAAGGCTTTGAGTCAGAAAAGGCAGGATCAGCTGAAACAGCGAGGAAAATAACAGCGCAACGACCACATAGAATATTCTCCCCTTGTTTTGCAACAGGTACCGGAAGACCATGGCCCAGCTAAGCCTTCGCTCAGGCTCGCCTTCCTGTTCATAGAATTTATGTGTGGGCTCGAGCAAAAGCACTACACCAAGCGGAGACCCGTCCACTGCCCGAGTGGAACTCCAATGCTCCAAAAATTCCTTTTCTGCGTACGTGATAATACCCTTGCCTGGATCAGCAACAGTCAAGCGTCGCTTTCCAACCGAGTACAAGACGACGTAATGACTCTGATTCCAATGGAGGATCGCCGGCAAGCCAATCGATTTCAATTGCCCAAAACCAATCATTACCCCGCGCGTCCTGAAGCCGATACTTTCGGCCGTTTCGCTGATAGCCAATAAGGTAACCCCTTCTTTTCCGACCCCCGTCCTTTCTCTAAGCGATTCCACTGCGAAATGCCTGCCGTGATATCGGGCGACCATCCGCAGGCAGGTGGGCCCGCAATCCATACTGTTTAGCTGCTTGTAAAAGGAAAAGGTCATTAATGGTGTATTGCTGGATTCAAGTTAAGGATTGAATACATGACTTTTAAATTATTTGAAAAAAAATGCTGAGCAATCACAGTTTGTCGTAAATTCAGTACGGATTTCCTTCCAACGAAAACCATTATTATTTTAAACCTTTAAAGCTTGTCCTAATGCATAACCGCTCTTCGTGATATCGCTGCATATCCCGCCCGCGAATCTTCAGCAATCTAATCTTTAAGGTCGGTCCCATTGCATCCACGGGGCACAGTTATTTTTTTGTATGGCCACAACCTTCAATACAAAGCTGCCTGCCGTTGCAGCTCGATATGCCCAACTGCAGGGCATTAAAATCACTAAAACAACATTGATCCGGGATTTGGAAGAAAACCCGAACTACCCCAGCCTGCTGGGTCTCTCGGATACATTTGACCGTTATGGCATCCCCAATACCGCCTTGCATCTGCCGGGCGAAAGCCTGGATCAAATGCAAACACCATTTATCGCCTACGCAAAAACAACGTCCGGCGGACAGGATTTCGTCCTTGTCAGGCGAATGGTGGACAAAGGGCCTTCCGGGAAGACCATCACCATCGATCTGGGATCAGGACTATCCCGCACCATGCCCATGGCGAGATTTCTCAAAGACTATAGAGAAATCGTCTGGACCGCCAATCCCGACGGCAGATCTGAAGAAAAGGATTTTGCCAAAAAACGCACCGCGGAATATCGCCGCCAGGTCAATAAACGGGGTGCCATTTTCGTAATAGGAGTATGTTTACTCGCGCTGGTGGATACAAACCTGGAAGTCGGCTACCCGATTCCTCTTTTTGCTTTTATGATATTGACCAAACTGGCAGGCACGGCCATATCTCTGTTATTACTGGGATACGAAACCGGAAACGGCAGCGACCTTGTCCATGACCTTTGCCAGGCCGGCGCCCAAACCAATTGCTCTGTAGTGCTGGACAGCCGGGCGTCGAAACTCGGCGGCATCTCGTGGAGCGAGATCGGCTTTTTCTATTTTGCGGCAACACTCTCCGGTTTGCTGTTCCCCGGCCTGACCTTCGACGCAAAGGCATGGTGGCTCTGCTGGGGTGCGCTTCTGGCCGTATGCTATATGCCCTTCAGTCTCTATTATCAGTGGCGGGTTGTCCGGCGATGGTGCCCGCTTTGCCTCGCCATCCAAACCATGCTCATCCTCGAATGTGGCTGGTCCCTATGGGTATTCAAGAACCAGCCCCTGGCGTTTTCCTCAACTACCCTGCCCGCCGTCCTCGTTTGCAGTTTGTTACCCATCGTGATCTGGTTTTTTGTAAAGCCCTTGCTTCAACGGTCTAAGGATAGTGATCAATACCGTGGCGCGTACCGGCGCCTTCGATCCAATCCCGAGCTTTTCCACGGATTATTGATGCAACAGCCGCACGCACCCGACGGCTGGCAGGACCTCGGTATCGTGTTGGGCAACCCGAATGCGCCGGTGACGATGATCGAAGTCTGCAATGTCTTTTGCGGGGCCTGCGCCAGAACATATCCAATTCTGGATGAGATCCTGCAACGCAACGGGGATGTTCAGTTGCGGCTCATTTTTATAGCCCGGGATAAAGCCAGCGATCAAAAGGCTAAAGTCATCAATCACTTTATGACGCTTGCTGCAAAACAACAACCCGGCCTTATACAACAAGCAATCGCCGACTGGTATTCGGCGCCAAAAAAAGACTATGAGCAATTTTCTAAAAAATATCCTTTAAAGGATACAGCGGGAACCTCCGCAATAGAAGTAGAGCGGATGAACAAATGGTGTACGGAGGCAGCGATCGCTGCCACCCCTTCGATCTTCCTGAACAGCTACCGGCTGCCGGAAGACTATACCCCAAAAGATCTGGCGGAAATATTTTTTCACTTATAAAACAAATCACATGAAACAAAACGAAATGTCTCCCGGGACCCCGCTTTCCCGCGAAGCCATGAAAAACATCAAAGGCGGCCGGGAACCCCAATGGACTATCTGGACATGTACTAATGAACATGGATACTATGTTGGCAGCCTCCAACTCACAAATCCCGATACCGTATGTGCCGGCGTAGGCACCTGCACGTATAAGGGACAATATACGGAAGTTACGGAATGCGAACTGATACCCGTATAATAGTTCCTCGGCTCCTGACAAAAGGGGCTTAGTCCCCTTTTGTCGCCCAACTCCTCCCGCCTCTACTTCAAACACTCCCACCACGCCTCGACGTCTACACCACCAACGACAATGCCATCCGCGCCTACGAAAAAGCCGGCTTCACCCCTTATCTCATCAATATGCGCATGGGAATCTAGTGCACAGGCCGAAAACTTTGCATCGCCTGCGTTAACCCGAATATCGGAAGTACCACCACCACATACATAAATGCTATCCCAAGCAACAACGCCACCACTATCATCATCCAATTGGGCTTACCAACCGGCGGCTGCTCATAATTGACCAGCATCGTACCCGCGATATAATCCCCCAGCCGCTCATGCACATTCACCATGGCCATGATCACTTCGATGGGCCAGAAGATCAACGTCAGATTCCTCACGAGGCACCGCAGCGGCCCCGCCAACTCCCCGGTCTTCTTATTGATCACCTTGAACCGCAGCAGCCGCTTCCCGATACTCTGGCCCAGATAAACGTCTTTGTTTAAATACGCCGAAAACGCCATCGCCGCATAGAGGCCCATAAAACCTTCCGAAGTTTGCACCGAATGCTGCGATGCGATCATCTGCACTATAAACCCCGGCGCCCAAAGGATCATCGTAATTATCGTCATGATAATATGATCCGACAACATCGATACCAGCCGGGTTCCCCTGTTTAATGCGGTTGCAAATGCCATAACCAAATATAAAACAAATCCTATTTCCTCGCATCAAACTCAACCCCCTGCTGACACGTCCACTTGACCGTCTCGCCATAAAACATCGCCGGGACCCACCGCGGTGACAACCTCATCACCCGCATCGCCTCCTCCGCCAAATGCGGATCCACCTCATTTGGATTCACCACCCGCACCCCCGACACCGTCCCATCCTCCGCCACCGCAAACTCGAGGATAACAGTCTGCCAGGCCTCCATCTCACCTTTCGGGATCTTAACATACCGCCCCGCCAACCGGGGATTGACCGTCGACGCAACCCAACCCTTCCACGCGCTGTCCCCTCCCGGAAACCGCGGAAAAAAGATCCTCCGCGCCCCAAACAACGCGGCAATCGGAAGATCCGGCAGCCGATATACCGCATCGGACACCCGCCGACGCTCCACCCGGATACAACTATCCACCTCGGTCGCATAAGAATAATCGGTGCGGACCCACAGCTTCAACCCACCCCCCGTTTCGGTCGAATATAACTCGGCCTGTCCGAGCATATCATACCGGTCATCCTCCGGATTCGTCCGGATCCTCGTGGAATAAAAATATTCCCTCACGACTTTACTCGTCTCGATCGTGATCCCCTTACACGGATACCCACCTATCGTATCGATCGAATTGCTCCTGATTATCCCCGTCACCCGATCCGTATCCGAATCAAAATCGAGGTAGAACACCGTATCGATCTTCCTGAACTTGATATACTCCTTCCGGTCGTCCTTTAGGATATAAGTATCCGCATACTCGGTCGACAGTTTATAATTGCCCTCCTTCATCGTGACCGTTAAAAGATCCCCGATCGCCAATACTTTATGGATATCCTTATCACTCAGATCTTCCACCTTCGACTTGACCGTCACCCGGTACACACAATTCCCCTGAAAATACGCCTCAACGCCAGTCCCGGCCCGCTGCGCCACACCCCTCAACCCCGGGCTCATAACCAAAAGACCCACGACCGTCACCCGCTCCCACCGGAGCGCCACCCCAACCCATCCCCCAACCCATCGGGGCAATTTATCCACATATTTTTTGTTAATCATACACTAGCTATATAATAACCCCCTGCTTACGTGCGTTTTGCGCCTGGCAGGATTTTAGAAACAATATACTTAAAAACCACTCTTTATGAAGCACACAATCAAAAACGTGCTGAGCCTCGTTCTATTTCTGGGCACTATTGCATTTGCCTTGACTAGCTGCTATGGCAGCTACGAAGGCCAGTACTACCATCGCTACCACCACCACCACCGGGAATGGTACGGTGCACATCATCAACCGGAGCCTGCCGGGGTTCGCTGGGATGTCGACGTCGATGTTCACTAAGCACTACCAACCCACATACATACCTGACCCGGGCCCTCCCGGGTCATTTTTTTATATCTTGCGCTTTAAAACGCGCAAACTATTGCCCCCCAGCAACACAAAACAAAAATCCCCCGGTAACACCAGCAGGAAGATCCTCCTCCCCCTTCTCTGCGCCTTCCTCATGCCGGCCATCAGCCTTCTGAATAACAACGTCTTCTCGGCCAACGTGGAACCCCGCCGCGTCATCGGCTCCTGGATCATCGGCTTCTTCTTCCTCCTGCTGCTCTGGGCTATCGACCAGTGGATCGCCGACCGCTTCAACCGCGGCAGCCGCCCATCGCCCGCCGCCCGCACCGCCGCGGCCGCCCCCACCGCGGCCCCCACCCGCGCCAAACGCCCCTCACCCACGGAAACCCCCGCAAAAGCCCGCCGCGCCCTCCGCTTCACCGTCCAAACCCTCGTCAACCTGATCCTTATCATCGCCCTCATCAGCCTGCTCGACCTGCTGGACGACCTGGGCATCAATCTCCGCACTACCCCCCTTCTGGCCTTCGTCAAACTCGCCCTCGCCTCCCTGATCATCCTCTCCATCCAGGCTACCCTGGCCTCCCTCGCCGAAAAAGAAGACATCCTGCTGGCCAACGCCGAGCTCCAAAACGAAAACTTGCGCACCCGCTTCGAAGTCCTCAAACAACAAGTCAACCCCCACTTCCTCTTCAACGCCCTCGGTACCCTGAGGATCATGATCCGCGAAAAAGACGACCGCGCCGAACCCTTCATCCTCAAACTCTCCGACCTCTACCGCCAGCTGCTCGGAAAGAATACTACCCAAACCGTCACCCTCGACGAAGAGCTCGAATTCCTGAGATCATATATCTATATGCTCCAGGCCCGCTTCGAATCCCTTCTCCATATCGATATCGATGTCTGGCCGGATAGCATGAACCGGAAGATTCCCGCATTCAGCCTCCAGCTCCTCGTGGAGAATTGTATCAAACATAATATCATCTCCTCGGCAAAGCCGCTCTATATCCGCATCTCACAGGACAGGGAAGACGCCATAATGATTGTGAACAACCTCCAGACCAAGCCCTCCGCCGACGAATCCTCGGGCATCGGCCTCGACAATCTGAGAAAACGTTACGAACTGCTGCAGATCCGCGACGGAGTGACCATCCAAAAGACCGACACAACCTTCTCCGTCACCCTCCAACTCCTCCATCCATGAATATCCTCATTATAGAAGACGAACCCCGCACCGCCCGCCTGCTGAAAGAATTCATCCTGGCAGTCGACGACTCCCACACCGTCCTCGGGATCTGCGACAGCGTCGAAAGCACCGTCCATTTCCTCCAAACAACGACACAGCGGATCGACCTTCTCTTCATGGACATCCAACTGGCCGACGGGAACAGCTTCGACATCTTTCAAAAAGTCCCCATCACCAGCCCCGTGATCTTCTGCACCGCCTACGAAGACCACCTCCTGGAAGCGTTTAAGTCTAACGGTATCGACTATGTCCTGAAGCCGTTTCACGAAAAGGATATCGAACAGGCCTTCCGCAAACTCGACCAGCTTCGTTCCTCCCTCCTCCTTGCACCCACCCTGCCCGCCCGCATCCAGCAGGCCCTCGCCAACCGCACCCAGTCCTCCTTTCTCGTGAAATTCCGCGAAAAGATGTACCCCGTCGCCGTCCGCGACATCGCCGCCGTCGCCCTCGAAAAAGAAGTCGTCTATCTCTATACGTTCGATAAAGACAAACACGCCGTCTTCCGCCCCATCGACGACATCGAATCGGCCCTCGACCCCCAGAATTTTTTCCGAATAAACCGCCAGATGATCCTCAACCGCGACGCCATCCTCGAAATGGAACCCTTCTTCAACCGCCGCGTCATCGTGACCCTCAAAGTCCCCACCGCCGAACGCCCCCTCGTCAGCCGCCTCAAAGTCCCCCCCTTCCTCGAATGGATAGAGAAAGGGTAGTTTTTGTAACCAACATTTGTCCCCTTTTCAACTTTACTTGCGACGCTCCGTTCATCGTCATCGGTCAATTCAACTTCGAATTTGTCCAATTCCCCCTCTTTTCCCCCTGCTCCCCCCTAACCATCGCGACCTTTGCCCCAACCATAAACCAGGCCTATGCGACGCATCTTCTCGCTCTGCATCTCAACACTCCCCGCCCTCGCCGCACACCCCCAGGTCGTCTTCCACTCCCTCCCGGAGGTCCTCACCGCCGCACTGCGCGACAACCCGACCCAACGGATCTATAAACTCAAATCCAGCCAGCTGACCTACGAATACTATGCCCAACAATCCTACCTCTACCCCCAGATCGGCGCCGCCATCTCGGGCCAGGATAACCTGAAACTATCCGTCACCCCGGTCCCCGGCGTACTGATCAACCAACCCGGCAAAACCCTCTACCTGACCTTCAGCAAACACTACGTCTACAACGCCGGACTGAACGCGACCCAAAACCTCTTCAACTGGCAATACACCCTTCAATCCAATATCGCCCACGAGAACCTCACAATAAACACGCTGCAACAAGAAGCTTACGAACAAAACCTGAAAGCCACCACCGCCCAATATTATTTCTCCGGCCTCATCGCCGCTTCATCCATCCAGATCTCCAACCGGGACCTCCAACTCGCCGACAGCATCCTGTCCACCGTCAATGGCCGCTACACCCAGGGCCTCGTCGACCTCGGCGCCGTCCGCAGCGCAGAGATCAACGTTAATAACGTGCGCCAAAACATTCTCCTCAGCACCCAACTCCTCGCCCAATCCATCCAAAACCTCAAACTCCTGACCGGTTGTTCCGCCCAACAAGCCCTCTCCCTCGACGAACAACTCGCCGCCGACTCGATCGAAACCGAAACCACCACCACCACCCCTACCCTCGGCCTCGATAAAAACCTGAATATCTACGAAGCCAACACCCACCTCGCCGACCTCCAAACAAAATTCGTCAAAGCGGCCTTCTACCCCACCCTCTCCCTCAACGGTTTCGCCGGCTCCCAACAATTCCGCGACAACTTCGGCCTCGCCTTCGGCGAGGCCGCCTGGAACGACTACCGCTACCTCCAACTGAGCCTGAACCTCCCGCTATTCACCGGCTTCTATACCCGCAATAAATACCGCAGCGCCCAAACCCTCGCCCGCATCAACGCCGAACAATACCGCGATGCCGTCGAAGAAGGCAAGATCTCCGACAGCCTGCTGATCTCAACCTACGACAACTACCGCCTGCTCGTAGCGGCCTCGGGCCGGAACCTGCTGCTCTATCGCTCAAACGTCGAACTTTCAAGAAAGAAATTCGAAGAAGGCCTGATCAGCGTCGACACCTTCCAAAAAACATTCGAAGACTACCTCCGCGCGGAGAACACCCATCTGAATAACCTCTCATCCCTTTACGCCGCACTCTCCTCAATAATCTCAAGAAACTAAACTCATGAAAAAACTAAGCCTGGTCCTTTTGACAATCTCCATATTTGGCTGCAAGAACAACCCATCCACCACAGCACAATATAAAGACATCGTCGACGCCGTCTTCGCCAGCGGCAACACGCAGGCAAAGCAACAATACAAGATCACCGCCTACGCGGACGGCTACCTCCAACAATCCCTCGTCGCCGAAGACGACAGCGTCCGTAAAGGGCAACTGCTCTTTCGCATCGCCAACGATATCCAACGCACCCAGGTCCAGAACGCCGCCACCAACTACGACTACGCCCTTCACAACGCTTCAGACAAAAGCCCCCAGATCCTGCAATTGGAATCCCAGATCGCACAAGCACAACAAAAAAAGACGACCGACTCCCTTAATTACCTGCGCTATCAACGCCTCCTTCCTTCCCACGCCGTGGCCCAGGTGGACTACGACAACGCCCGCCTGACCGCTGAAGCCTCCGCCACTAACCTGACCGTGCTGGAAAAGAACCTCGAAGACCTTCGCACCAACCTCTCGCTGAACATCGAGAACACCCGCTCCCAATACCGCATCCAGCAACAAAACAACGACTACTACGAACTGACCGGCCAAACCAACGGCAGGATCGAAAACGTCTACAAAAAGAACGGCGACCTGATCCGCAAAGGCGACGTCATCGCCGACCTGGGCGCAGGCCTGCAGATCGCGAGACTGCTGATCGCCGAAGAAGACATCGAACGCATTCAACTGGGCCAGCACGTCCTTATCTCGCTTAACACCGATAAGAAACACGTCTTCAACGCGACGATCACAAAAATATACCCGTCCTTCAATACCAGCGACCAGGCATTTATAGCCGAAGCCACTTTCGATCCCCTACCGCCAAACCTCCGTAACGGGACCCAACTGCAAGCCAATATCCTTCTCGGCAACAAACAGCACGCCCTCGTGATCCCCGCCAACTGTCTGCTCCCCGGCGATAGCGTGATCCTGGCCGCCGACCAGAGCCACGTCCCAGTCAAAACCGGCATCCATACCCTCGAATGGATCGAGATCACCGGCGGCCTCCGCGACAACCAATCCATCCAACCCACTAAATAATGCGCTTACCAATAAATTACCAGATCGCTGCAACTTACCTCAGTTCAAAGCTGAAACAAACCATAGTCGCCGTCCTCGGCGTGACCTTTGGCATCTCGATGTACGTATTCATGAACAGCTTTATGAGCGGCGTCAACCTCGCCCAAAACCGCCTCGCTTTCAGCACCCTCGCCCACGTCCGCATCTACAACGACCGCCCCGCCGACCGCAGCGACCTCGTCAGCCGGGTCTACCCCGCCGGCACCATCGCCAATATCCGGAATAGCAAAGTCATCAAGTATACCGACGGAATAAAAAATTCATCGGAGATCATCCACTACCTGCATACGATCCCTATAGTCGAGACCGTCGCACCCGAAGTCAATATCAACGTATTCTTCAAGAACGTCGGCAATAAAGTGAACGGCACCCTCTCCGGCGTCGACGTGGCCAACGAAGACCAGCTCTTCCGGATGTCCCGGCTAATGGAACAAGGTAAATGGAAAGACCTCGCCTTCCGCCCCGACGGGATCATCGTGGGCGCGGAACTAGCCAAAAGCCTGAGCCTGAAAGTCGACGACAACCTCAATATCCTGACCGCCGACGGTGTCTCGCATACCTATAAGGTGATCGGTATCTTCCGGACCAATCTCTCTTCGATCGACAAAACAAAGGCCTATCTCTCTATTACCGCTACCCGCCAACTCCTGGCTGAAAACCAGGACTACGTCACCGACATCCAGGTCAACGTCATCGATTTCAAGCTGGCCAACCAACTGGTCCACGAACTTGCTCCCGTTCTCTCCTATAAGGTAGAGTCGTGGTCCATGGCCAACGCCCAGCTGGAAGCCGGCTCCAATCTCCGCGATGTCATCGCCGTCGCGGTATCCCTCACCATCCTTATCGTAGCCGGCTTCGGGATCTATAACATCATGCTGATGACCATCAATGAAAAGATCCGCGAGATCGCGATCCTTAAAGCCATGGGCTTCTCCGGCTTCGACATCCGCCGGATCTTTCTGACCATGAGCTCGGTGATCGGCCTCGTCGGGGGCTTTATCGGTATGGGACTGGGCTATATCGTCTCCCGCCTCGTGAACCAGGTGCCTTTTAATGTGGCGGGCCTCGCCACCCTTCCCATGGACTATGACCCGAGAGACTATACCCTGGCCTTTACATTCGGCCTCATCACCACCTTCGTCGCCGGCTACTTCCCTTCCCGGAAAGCATCCCGCGTCGATCCCGTAACCATTATAAGAGGATAATTATGGAAAGACCCACCATCCTGCAAGTCGATAACATCATAAAATATTTCTACGAACCGGAGAAATTCCAGGTGCTGAAAGACATCAGCTTCTCCGCACGCAAGGGCGAATTTCTGGCCCTCGTCGGGAAATCGGGCAGCGGCAAATCTACTTTACTCTACGTGCTGTCTACCATGGACACCGACTACGCAGGCCGCCTGTCCATCAACGGGGAACCCCTCACCGGAAAGACACAAAACGAACTCTCGGCCTTCCGCAACCAGCATATCGGCTTCGTCTTCCAGTTCCACTACCTCCTGCCTGAATTCACCGTGCTGGAAAACATCATGATCCCCGCCCTTAAACTCAAGCGCCTCTCCCGACAGGAGATCGAACACAAAGCCTATATGCATTTGGAAACCCTCGACCTGAAAGATCAGGCCCTCAAATCCGCGAGCAAACTTTCCGGCGGCCAGCAGCAACGCGCGGCCATCGCCCGCGCCCTCATCAACGACCCCTCGATTATCATGGGCGACGAACCAACCGGCAACCTCGATTCAAAGAATTCCCAGACCGTATTCGACATCTTTCGCGAAATCGTGACCCAAGGGGACCAAACCATCATCGCGGTCACCCACGACGAAGACTTCGCCGCCAATTGCGACCGCGTCCTCGAACTCAGCGATGGCCGTCTTTTACCTCATTCATGATCGTACTGTCTGCCCCCTCCTTTCGGAGCGGCGGAATATCCGGATGCCTCACATTCCAATCCTCCACAAACCACTTGCCCCACTGCTGGATATACTTATACCAATGATACTCGCTCTCGCAGCTTTGAATAAAATCCTGGCTGGGCCGATACCATACCATAAAAGTATCCAGCGCCGGTGTCTCGAGCCCCGTTACCCGCCGGACGATGGCCTTGGAGAAGTGATGATCGATATAGTTTTGCTGCTCCTGCCATACCAACCTGTCCTGGAACGCCTCCATGCGCCTGTTCTCCCTGCCATTGAGCAACATGTCGAGGTCCAACCCTACCCCCACCCCGCCTCGCCCGGTTGTCTTGACTTTACCCAAATAATTGGGGGCATAATTGAACACCCGCGCATAATCCCTTCGGGTCTGCAACGAGTCGAGAGAATAATTGTTCCCCCGTACGAACGCAGCCGGTAACGTATCGATCGACACCGCAAGCGCCATATCAAATGGCATATTGGGATTGATCTCCCTGGCGGGAAACCGCAACGTCGTCTTGCCTAAATAGGAAAAATAAAGGGAATCCTCCAACCCCATCCTTATCCGGTAATGACCCGTCGAGTCCGTTGCTGTCCCCAACCCGGAGGTAGTCAGCACACTCACCCCGGTCATCGTGTATTTCTGGGTTTTGTCATACACCGTGCCCGAAATGATAACCTGCCCGATCGCCGGCCGTACGGAAAAAAGAAGAACCGCCGTCAAAAGACGCCAATCCGTAAGTTTTGGTAGCTTCATCACCCCTGAAAACTAAGACAGCCGCGAGACACTTGGGAATTTCAGCCGCGTATTTAACAATTTATTAAATAGCCCTATGATTTCTTGATCAGAACGACCGACCCGTAAGAAGGTATGGAAACCGACCCCGTATAATTGTTCCCCGCCGCATCCTGCCACGTCCCGCTCAACGGCAGCGATACCGCCGAACCCGACACGTTATACTGAAAAATATAGTCGTTTGCCGGATTGTTCAACGTGACATTCGCCCGGTATAACGAAATGTTGGTAATAGCCAGCGTTGGAACATTGTTATTGATCTGGAACACGAGCAGCGAATTCGAATTACTGCCCGTGGCCTGCCAAACCACTGAATTGTTGAGACTAGGCGCGACCGTCGCCGTGGTGACTACCGGCGTGAGCGCCGGCCACGGTGAAACACTCGTCTCCAGGAAATTTAACATCGCATGCGAATTGTCGGGCGCCGCCATCGTATAACTGAGGACATAATAATACCCGGAGTCGACCGCTCCGATACCCGCCGACGTGATCACCCGCACCCCCAGCAAGGCATCGAGGAACGGCAGAATGATACTCCCCTTCGTATACATATTCCCGCCGATATAACTATTGACCGTATATGGCGGAAAACTTATCGGTAGCAGGTTCGAATACGCCTGATCCTTCTGGAAAGTTGTCTGCCAGGCGCCAAACGTCCCCCTGCCGAAAAAGTCGCTCATCGACATGATGTAAAAATAGCTACTGGAAGCGATCTGCGCATAATGATTATTGTGTTGCGAGGAATACGTGCCGAGCCTGGAGACCGACCCGATCGAACTGACCTGGACATTATATTGGGTATCGAGCCGCGACACACAATAATTGCCGGAGACGTCATTGCCAAAGAAGGTCCCCGTTGCCAAAGCATGCCGCATGACAAGCTGCCCGATGCAATCGAACAAGGTATTATTCTGGATCGTACAGTTGCGCACGTCCTGGAAAAATATCCCCGCGGTACAATGCGCCACCGTATTGCCGGTGACCGTACACTGCGTAGTATTTTCGTCGAGATAGATCCCATGCGCGATCCCTGCCACAATGCTGTCCGTCCCCGCCGGCGCCGTAACCCCGTTTAGCACGATATTATTCCTGATCGTACCGGTAAGATGACTATTGGTGCTGTCCAGGTTTCCGTTCCAGGTATAGATCCCTCCGCCGTCATCTTTCACAAAACAGAAATAGTTGACCACATTATTGGCGATGGTATTGCCAGTCCCCTGGAAAGAAATGCCCGTATACCCGGTCGTATCGACCGTATTATAAAGGATATTGTTGTTATTGCCCAATAGATAAATGCCGATCCCGGAATTGACCGGGAGGCACATGCCGGGAAACGCAGCCGTCCGCCGGATCGTACAGTTCTGGATGGTCGAATTGTTGCAATACGCCATGACCCCGTTATTATTGCTGTAATCCATCGTCACATTGTCGATGTTCAGATTGCCGCAGGTCGTGATGTCGATCGCGTCGACCCCGGAAAACCGGATCGAACAGTTGGACAACGTGATATTATAGGACCGGAACATCGAAACGCTGGTCTTATTCGCCCCCTGAAAAGCAATGCCGTTTACTACTACATACTGGGCGCTGTTGAACTGCAAAAGAGTATCGATCCGGGCGATCTGCATATTCATCGCTGATGGATTCCCGACCGAATAGACCTGGACTAGCTTGCTGGCAGGGTTATAATACCACTCGCCGGGCCGATCCAGCGTGTACGCACTCCCCTGAATAAAATAGCCGAATTTGTTGGCCGGAAGGAACGTGCTGCCGGTCTTATAGGTAATGGTATTGCCGCTCTGCGAAGCGATCGTATCGTTCTCGATCACCCAGCGGTTCTTACGGATGACGAGCTTGGACCCTGTCCAGTTATGCCCCGATGACCCGATATGCGAGTCTGTAATGCTTACCGTGCCGTTAAACGACTGGATCTGCATATAACCCGCGTCAGCATTCGACCAGGAATTAGGCCACCGCCCCATCGGCTGCGAACTATCCCCGATCATCGCAATATTCGCGCCCAATCCGCAATTCGAACAGGTCGTCTGCCAGATATTACCGCTGCCCCCGGTCCACCCCGCAAGCGCAGCAAACCCGCTGACCACCGGCGGATTCCCCGACCCATAACTCGTCACAACGATGGGCTTCCCCGATACTCCCGATTTCCAAACATTCAACCCGCTCGTAAACACACTCCCACATTGCAATTTTACCGTATCCCCCGGATTGAGACTGCCCCAAAAACCGTTCACCTTCCCCATCGACCGCCAGGGCGTGGCCGGATTCATGGCCTGCGCCCCTGTATAGGAATCATTACCTGAAATGGAAGATACATAGTAGGTGCTCGCACGGGCCGAAAGCCCGCCCGAAAAGAGGAGGATAACGATGAATATTGGATTCTTCACTTTCACATTCATAACCAAAGACCGTTTTTACATCCAATTTCACGCCAAAAATCGCACCACATGCCCTTCCCCTCACTCCGCCCGTGGCCGCAGCACCATAACCTGCCCTCCCCCCGGCGCCAGCCGCAACACCACACTATCTCCCGAACTCACCGTGCGGACCTCCCGGACCAAATGATTCGGGTTCGCCCCCGCATCCGCCCCATCACTATACATCGTCGCCTCATATTTCCCCGGCGGCAGCCAATCCAGCCTTAGCTGCACCTCCCTCCACGCCCCACTATCGACCTTCCCCCCATCCCTCACCACCGAGCTATTTATTGTCCCCACCCACCAATCACCCCCTTTCCGCCGCGCCACCGTCACCCGCTCCCCGGGGATCGCCACCGGCACCCGCGTCTCATCCCAGGTTGTCGGTACCGCCCGTAAAAAGTCAAACCCCTCCTGACCCTCATACGCCGTGGGGTCGTCACAAACCATCCCCAGGTAACTCTCCAGTACGACATACATCGCGAGCATGTGACAGCGCGTTCCCAGAACGAACGGCCGCACAAAATGCGCCAGATAACCCGCAGGCGTCACCGCCCGGAACCCGCCAAGATGATAGTCCGTCGGCCCCGCAACCAGCCGCGTAAAAACGACATCCAGATCGTCATCCGGCGTTATCGGCACCCCCCATTTATCATTCTCGTAATTCAACGTGCCTTCCCGGGTAAACTCATTCGGATAAGTGCGGCTCAAGCCCGTGGGCTTATAAGCCCCATGAAACTGGATATGCAGGTGATGCGCAGCGGCCTTCTGCAGGATCGCCGTCTGGATATTCACCATCTCCTGGTCATCCCGGTTAAGGAAATCCACCATCATCCCCTTAATTCCCCATCGCTCGAACTGCGAAAAAACACTGTCGACCCGCGGCCATAAGGCCCGCCAATGCACCCAAACCCTGATCCCCACCCCCTTGCCCTTTGCATAGTCGCAGATCTGCTTCATATCCAGCCCCGGTATGGGCCGGCTTGGATCCGCATGCGGACCCGCATCATAGCTAACCCCGTCATTGGTGTACCACGCAATCCCCCCGTATCCGATAACAGTATGATAATCAATCTCATTTCTCGCGCAAAAGTCGATATAATACTGGTTGGTCTCGAAATTGATGCCGGGCTGAAAACCCGTATCCGCCACGACATCCCCATTCCACCAATGAAAATCTGTTTTTCCCGGCTTGATCCAGCGGACATCCTTTATCGCACAGTCGTCATTGAGGTCGGTGATGATATTCGATTCCACCAGCGCCCCCGCCCTCGTCCCCAGCAATAGGACCCGCCATGGCGTCTGATGCGGCAACAACGCCTTCACCCGCACTGCCACCTTCTGCCTGCTCTCCAGATCTACCACCGTTCCCGCCTCGTGATCAACCCCTGCCCCCGCACCCACCGGCCCGTCCACCGGTACCGGCCCTCCCGGCTGCCCCGGCAACGGCGACAACTCACTCTTCAACATATCCCCATGCCGGATCAAATACATCCCCGCATAATCCACCAACCTCGCCTCCGTGATCGCCGCATATATATGCCTCTCCCCGCTCCCCCGATCGAAGTCCAGAAAGACCGGCATATCCATCAACGTATCCTCCTTCACTTCACTAAACCGTCGCTTTGTATACAATCCCTCATGCGAGGTAGTAAACCCCTCCCGGAACGAAGCCATTACTACCGGATTACCCACTAGCCGAAAATTACTCATCTCATCCAGCAAATAGTACATATCCCACCCCGCCTGCTCCGGGATCTGATACCGAAACGCCACCCCGTCATTAAAAACTCGTACCTCCAGATCGATCCGCCGCCCCTGTTTCTCATTCCCTACCGACTGCCCCTTTCTCGGCCCCTCCACCAACGGGATCACCGCCTGACGATATCGGTCATGCACCGCACTGGTCTTCCCTACTACCAACATATAGTCATCGGCCCCATCACTGATCGTCGCCTTCCGCGGGATCAACTCCGGACCAAATATCCCCGACCCGACAAATCTTAAGCTCAATGTCGAATGCGCAATTACCGGCACCCCCTTATATATCACATCATACTCCGGCAATCCACCCTTGACAAACCGAAACAAAAACCTCACCCCCCCATCCGGCGAACTAACCTCAATCCCCCTCCCTCCCATCCCCACGCCCCCACCAGCCCGGGCAGCAACCACCCCCATCAACCCAAAAAAGAAAAGAAAAACAGCACGACGCAACACATAAATGGCAGGCATGTCAAACAATATTTCGATAAAGATAAGGCTTTGCCCCCCGGCCGGTTTCTCCCCCATAAAAAAAGGGCATCTCAAAAGAATGAGACACCCCCCTTCAAAAAAATCTTATCCTCTTAATTCTTCATCATCACCGTATCCAAAGAATAGATAGAACCATTCGATGCCTGCATTTCATGGCCATGAATATTGGCGCCGTCCACACTGACAACTCCTTCGCTGACTTTGATATGGAGTTCTTTACCGCTGACCGTCTTCAGCATTTCACCGTCTTTCAGATCTTTCAAACGAATTTTGCCCGCTACCACATGAAGATTCAACACTTCCAGCAAGTGAGCCTTGTTATGAGCCTTCAGCAAGTCTTCCACAACATTTTTATCGAGCTTGTCGAATGCCTTATCCGACGGGGCGAAAACCGTGAAAGGACCTGTTTCGCTAAGCGTTGTACCCAGTCCTGACTCGATGATACCCCTCTTGATCGTTGTCATGCTCTTATCGACATTGACAAGCTGCGTAATGTTTGACATGTTGTTGATTTATCTGCCGGTAGAATAACCGGCGGCAGTGCAAGATAGACCTATTCAATTCAAGACCAGTGTTAATGTTTACCCCTCCCGCCGCAAAATCTCCAACGGCGGCCGGTTCAACACCCCACGGACATTGTATAACCCGATCACTACCGTCAGCAAACTAACCCCGGCAAACAAACCGCCCACCACCCACCAGTTCGGAACAAAAACCGCTTCAAAGATGAATTTCGCCAACACCATGCTGAACGCCATCGATAACCCGATCCCAATCACCGACGCCAACGCGCCGATAAAAAAATACTCCAACATGGTAATCACCAGCACCTGCCGCCGGCTGGCCCCCAGCGTTCGCAATAATACGCTCTCCTGGATCCGCTGGAACTTGCTGACCAGCACACTCGCGATCAGTACGATAAGACCGGTCATCATGCTGAAACCGGCCATGAACCGGATCACCGATCCTATTTTCGCCAGGATATCCTGCAACACATTCACGACGAGCGCCAGATCGACCACAAGGATGCCCGGGAATTGTTGCACTACCGCGCGCTGGAATCGCGCCGAGGCCTCCGGCGACCGCAACATCGCCGTAACGATATGGAACTGCGGCGCCTGCTCGAGCACGCCGGTCGGAAAAAGAATTCCCTGTCGCATCGGACCATGTTCGAGATGACGGATGCTACCCACTACCGTAGTTATCTGTACGCCCTGCACATCAAACACGACCTGGTCCCCTATCTGCACGCCGGACGACACCGCAGCATCGTCGTCATACGAGACATGGATCACATCCCGCGGCGAATGGACCGGCGGCCCCAGTTTTCCTGCAACCAGTTTCTCCGTCGGCCGTAAAGTATCGCTGTAAGTGACCCTGGTATCATTCCGCCCCCGGGCGCCATCATCATCCCGCGCTATTCCTTTGACCGAAGCGACCCTTACCGCAACGACCGGCACATCGTCCACCAACTGCACCCTCATCTCCGATGCCAGCCGTCGCACACCGTCGATCTGCGCGGGCTGAACATCATACAATACCATATTACCATCCGTGCTTGCCAGGATGTTCACCCGGTCAAGCAACAGTTCCTGAATAAAGAACAGTGTTCCGATAAAAGTCGTCCCCAGGCCGATCGTCACCACCAGGACCAGGGTCTGATTGTTCGGACGGTACAAATTGGCAAAACCTTGCCGCCATAAATAGTTCCAGCGCTCGGGAAAGAACCGCCGCACGGTAGCCATCAGCAACTTTGCGGCACCGGCCAGCAAAAGGAACGCCCCAAGTATCGAAAGGGTAAAAATGAGCGCCTTCCCGAATTTCTCCATCCGCATATAACTGAACCCAGTGATAAAAACAAATACCGCTGCATATATCCCCACCTTCCAGCCGTCCCAACCCGCCGTCGGCGGTTCGACCGTTAACCGCAGCGTATTTAACGGCGATATCTTCCGCACGGTGAGCAACGGCAACAACGCAAACAATAACGCGATGGCAACCCCGAGTCCGACACCTTCCGCGATCGCCGGCCAGGACAGCCGGAAATGAGCTTCCACCGGCAAAATATCCTTGAACAACATCGGCAGCACCTGCTGCACAACGACACCCAACCCCGCTCCGAGCAGCGACCCGACCAACCCAATGCCCAGGATCTGTATCAGGTAGATCAGGAAGGCCGTCCGCGCCTTCAACCCCAGGCAACGCAACACCGCCACGCCGGCAATTTTTTCCCGGATATAAATATTCACTGAGCTGGCTACGCCAATACAACCTAGTAATAAAGCAATGAAACTTATCAGTGTCAGGAACTGCGACAGATCCTTAAAGGCGCGAGTCATCCGCTCCTTCCTGATTTCGACGGTTTCATATCGTACGTGCTCCGATTCTAGTTCGGGCCCAAGCGTGTCCATGAGTTTGGATATATCTGTCCCGGGTTTGAACTGGTAATAGACCTCCGACTCGATCCGGCTGCCCTTTTTCTCCAATCCCGCAGAGTCGATGTATCGAAGCGGGATATAAACGGGCGCCGAAACGGTCAACGACACCTGGTTCCGACCTGGCATCTTGATAAGGGCGCCCGCAATCACCAGGTCAATCGTGCCCACGCGAATGGAATCGCCCACCCGCGCGCCAAACTCCAGCATCAGCGTTTGATCGACCAGCGCTTTCCGCTTTCCCCGAAAATCCATGGCAGCAGAGGCCGGCTTCGTCTCTATCTTCCCGTAATAAGGGTAATCGCCGCGAAGCCCGATCAGTTGCACGAGCCTGCTCGACTGGGTCCGGGGAAAAAATACCATCGATGCCATGGATTTCACCTCGGAATGACGCGCCCCTGCGAAAACCTTCATCGTTTGAATACTGTCCGATGTCGCACGCCGCCCCCGGATCACAAGATCCGCCCCTACCAGTTCCTTCGCCTGATCATCGACATCCTCCCGAAGATTATATCCAAACGACAACGTTGCCACGAGCGCAGCAATCCCCAATACAACAGAAGAAATGAACAGGAAAAGCCTGCCGCGGTTGCGCCGGCTGTCACGCCAGGCCATCACGAACAGCCAGGATGTGCGCAAACCGTTATTTTTTTTCATGATCGTCGACAATTCTTCCGCCCGCCAGTCGGATAACCCGTTGCGTAGCAGCCGCCAGCTCCAGATTATGTGTCACAATAATTAAGGTAGTACCCGCTTCCCGGTTCAGCTCGAACAAAAGCTGCACAATCCTTTCACTCGTCTCCACATCCAGGTTGCCGGTCGGCTCATCCGCAAAAAGGACCCGCGGCTGCCCTGCAAACGCCCTCGCCAGCGATACCCGTTGCTGCTCCCCGCCCGAAAGCTGCGCCGGGTAATGATGCAGCCTGTCCTCCAACCCAACCTTCCTCATGAGCTCCTTCGCCCGGTCGCGGACCCCCTTCTCGCCCCGCAACTCCATCGGCACCATCACATTCTCCACCGCGGTCAATGTCGGCAACAACTGAAAATTCTGAAAAATAAAGCCCACATATCGGTTACGGATATTCGCCCGTTCATCCTCATCCAGACTTTCGAGCACTATGCCATTCAGCTGTATAGACCCGTCGGAGCAGCGATCCAACCCCGCACACAAACCCAGCAGCGTCGTCTTTCCACTCCCGGAAGGCCCCACAATAGCCACCGTCGAACCCGCTTCCACCGAAAAGCTGATATGCTCCAGTATCGTCAACACCCGCCCCGCTGCCCTATACGTCTTACTGATATTGGTGACCTTCAAAATTGTTTCCACTGCCATATTTTATTACATCTGTATCTTTACATTACACAACATCCGCCTATATGTTGAAATTCCGTCACGCTATTTGCCCGATCATCCTAATGCTGTCCGCCTGTAACAACAATAACCACACGCCCTCAAGGGCTCCCGACGATACCACCGCACCCGCAACCACATCAAACCCCACCAACGCGACTTCTCCCGGAACCGCTGCCCCATCCAACACAAAAACCATCATCTTCTTCGGCAACAGCCTCACCGCCGGCTACGGCCTCAACTCCGATCAATCCTTCCCCACCCTCATCGGCAACCGCCTCGACTCCCTCCACCTACCCTGGAAGGTCATCAACGCCGGCATCAGCGGCGAAACAACCTCGGGCGGGAAGAGCCGCCTCAGCTGGACCCTGCGCCAACCCGTCGACATCTTCGTCCTCGAACTCGGCGGCAACGACGGCCTTCGCGGCATTCCGGTCGAAACCACGAAGACCAACCTCCAGTCGATCATCGACACCGTCCGTCACCGTTATCCCACCTGCAAGATCCTCCTCGCCGGCATGCGCGTGCCCCCTAGCATGGGCGACACCTACGCCACCGCCTTTCACGATATCTTCGCCCAACTCGCGAAAAAGAACAACACTCCCCTCATTCCTTTCCTCCTCGACGGCGTAGGCGGCGACCCCGCCCTCAACCAGCCCGACGGCATCCACCCCAACTTTAAAGGTGAAAAGATCGTCACCGAAACCGTCTGGAAAGCCCTCCAACCCCTCCTCTAATCATTTAAAATCCCCCGCATACACCAACGTCATCTTCTCGGGACTTATATACTTCCTCAACACCGCATTCACCTGATCCACCGTCAACGCCTTCGCCTTATCCTCATAACCCATATCAAAACTCAAATCCTTCCCTTTCTCCAAATAATCCGCCTGATGAAACGCCAAATACCGGTCCACCCCAAGTAAAGTCTTATGTGAACCTAACCACGCCGTCACCGCCTTCTTTAACTCATCCGCTGTGAACCCTCCCTGTAACGCCTTATTGACCTCATCCTTGAAAGCGCTGTCCAGCCTGTTCTTATACATCGGGTTGAAGATCGCATAGACCCCCCAAGTACAAACCGGATAGTTATAACTCGCGCTGCAAAACGTCCCTGCGCCATAGCTCATCCCCTCATTCTCCCTCAACCGGTTGGCCACCCGCGACGAAATAAACGCCCCGCCGCCCAGCATCTCATTCGCAATCTCCAACGCAACATAATCCGGGTCGGACTCCTTCAACGAAATATTGATCCCTCCATATAGGGTAGCATTCTTCTTATCCGCGATCACGATCGACTGCGTTCCCCCCTTAACTTCAGCATTTTTTTGCTCGATCGGCGCATAAGTCTTCTTACTCTTGTACGAAGCCAGGCTCTTCTCCAGCGCTCCCTTGATCGCCGCCGCATCGATATCCCCCACAAACGATACATACCCATGATCCGCTCCATAAAAGTCGTTATAGAAAGCCCGGATATCCTCCAGCTTCGCCGCTTTGAGATCAGCCGCCTCCTCATCCGGACCCTCCGGATACAACGGATGCCCCTTCGGGTAAGACGTCATCTTCTGCCGGCAGGTCGTGACCGCCACATTCTGCGGATCGCTCCTGCTCTGATCCAGGTCGGCGCCGATATCGATCAACAGCTTGCTGAATTCATTGGGATCAAACGCCGGATGCAACAGCATGTCCGACAGCAGATCCAGCGTCGCCATGCAATTATCTTTGTCCGTCACCACATTCACACTGATAGTGGAACCACCGGCACTGCTACCAAAAGCGATGGACGATTTGAGCTTGTCCAGCTGGTCATTAATATCCTTCTTACTCCTGGTCGTCGTCCCCGTCTTCAACATCGCAGCCGTCAGCATCGGAATGCTGTTTTTACCCGTTAGACTATTCTCATCTCCTATCTTCAGGATAAAATTTGCATAGATCTTATCCCCCTTGACCGGCTTCTTGAGTAGCGCATATCGCATCCCGTTCGAAAACGCCCCATATTCAGTGCTCTTTTTTATATTCGGAATGTTTGCCTCGAACGTCCCCGTTTCCGCCGTTGCCATCGTCGCCCGCCCCTTATAGCCCTTCACCAGCGCCGCCACATCAGGCCGCTCCGCAACGACTACCCGCTCCGCCGATTTGTCCGGGATAAATACCCCTACCGTCCGGTTACTGGTCAGATAATATTTTTTCAAACACGCCTGTACATCGGCCAGTGTAAGCTGATCCAGCCTGTCCCTATAGATATACCACAACCTCCAATCCCCCGCGCCGATAATATCCGCCAACCCGATCGAAAAATTCAGGGTATTGTTCTGCATGTCGGACACCTGCTTCTTTAATGAATTTTTTGCCCGGTCCACGTCTTCCTGCGTGATCGTCAGCGTCAACAAATGGTCGGCCGCCGCCAGAAAGGCAGCCTTGGCACTATCCAGACTTTTATCCTTCGGCACACTAAGCCCGAAATACGTAAAACCAGGATCGTAAGACGTCAGGCTCCAGCCATATTCTTTCGTCGCCAGTTTGGTCTCCACCAGTTGCTTGTAGAAATAGCCTGCCGGATCATTCGTAAGGATCTCGATCACCGCATCATTGGCCACATAATCCTTATCCGAACCAGCAGGCGTATGAAAGGCCATCCCGATAAACGGAATATCTCCATTGCGCCGCAACTCCACATACCGCTCTCCATCCTGCGGCGGCTCCACCGTATACGGCGGCGTCAACACCCTGGCAGGCCGGGGGATCTTCGCAAAATAACTCTGGATCAACGCCAGGGTCTTTTTCTCATCGAACTTGCCTCCGATGATCAGCGTCGCATTGTCCGGTTGATAATATTTTCGATAGAAGGCGGCCAGGGCGCTGATCGGCACCCGCTCGATATCTTCCTTGCTGCCGATCGGGGATTTGCCATAATTATGCCACAGATACATTGTCGCTAGGATCCGCTCCTGCAAAATTTGGT
Source organism: Puia sp. (assembly GCA_035948015.1). Taxonomy (GTDB): domain Bacteria; phylum Bacteroidota; class Bacteroidia; order Chitinophagales; family Chitinophagaceae; genus Puia. Next base: position 2,908 of record DASZJO010000040.1, on the reverse strand, counting down.
CCGGTTGATTCTCCCCCGCTTCGAACTCATTCCGCACCACCGTGAACTCCTTCTTAAGATCCTCATCCCGCATCAGCGAATTTACCATCCGGTCCGACTCCATATCCAACGCCCAAATGAGATTGCTGTCGCTTGCCGGCAGAACCTCAAAATAATCCGTCCGGTCATAAGAGGTCTGACCATTGGCAAAAGCCCCCTTGTTGCCGATCGTTTGCTTGATGCTGGTAAATTTCTTAGACGGCCGGAACATCATATGCTCCAGGAGATGCGCCATCCCGGTCTCACCATATCCTTCCTGCCTGGACCCGACATGATAAACTACATTGACGACCACATTCGTTTGCGCCGGATCAGGTACCAATAAGATCTGAAGTCCGTTCGAAAGCCGATATTCCTTGACACCCTCTACAGAAGTAACAAATTCCGGCATCGCCGGCGAAGCGGGCGCCTTGGGCTGAGAGAAAGCATAGAACGCTGTTAGAACCACTAAACAGGTAATGGCTACTGTTTTCATTTAGATGTGTTTAACACCTAAAATACCATTATTCTCCGAAAGACCGCCCGCCGTTAATCAAAAAAAAATGACCCGCTTTAATTTTGCATACGCGCGCTCTTACTTCCCCGACCCCTCCGCCTTGAACTTCCCATCGAAATACAAATCTGCCTCGTTTCCCGACTGGCTGCTCAACACCAGCATATTCGGCCCATCCATATTCCAAACCAACGAACCATCCGCCCCACCGATCGGTTTCGGATTGGATCCACCCACCGATGGCTTGAGGTAGATCGTCATCACCACACCGGTGATATCCCACAGATCATAACCGATCCCCCCGGACGAATTGGGCGCATAACAGATCGGCCAAATATGGATCCGGCCTCCCGACCGCTGTAAGGTATTCAGGTCATACCGCCCTTTATAACACGGCGCGGGCTTTAAAACGATATCCTCCGTCGAATGCCCGTCGAACGACTGATCCTCCGTCCCGCAGGTGTAGACAGTGAACATCGGATCGCCGGAAACCCCCGTACCCGCCCCCGCATCGATATCCATGCGGAACCCCGTCTCAGGCTCCTTGCCGTCACCGCCCTGCGTAAAGGTTAAAACAATACTATCGATCTCCATCGAACCGCTATCGGCCGACAGAAGCGATCCCGCCTCATTCACTTTACCTCCGCACCAGGCCACCGCCGCGACGAGCGCAACACCAATTACCCTCTTCGACATAAATGCTTAATTTTAGCTCAAATTTTGCCCGAAACCGCCAAGGCAAAAACTCCCGATCGACCAACCTTCAATTAAATCGATGAAATGAGCGCCGCGTCAAAGCCAAGCCTCTCCTGCCTCATCGCCGACGACGACGAAATAGACCGGCTCACGGTCATAGCCCACCTGCGGAAATTCCCGTTCATCGCGATCGCCGCGGCCTGCGAGAACACCCAAAAGGCCGTCCAATTCCTGCAATCAAACCCCGTCGACATCCTCTTCCTCGACATCGACATGCCGGGCCTCAACGGCCTGGAGCTGCGCTCCCGGTTTATGCAGATCCGCGCCTGCATCTTTGTCACCGCCTACCCGGATTACGCCGTGGACGCCTTCGAGTCCGCCGCACTCGACTTCCTCATCAAACCCTTAACCGCCGACCGCTTTGAGAAAGCGATCCAACGCATCCGCGACTATTTCGATATCTGCCAAAAAGCCGACCTCTTCGAACATAGCCTGGGACAAGACACCATCTTTATCAAGGAAGGACATGAGAAGACAAAGATCAAACTGCACGATATCCTATACCTGGAGGCCCTGCGGGACTATACCACCATCGTTACCCCACAACGGAAATATCATGTGCTGACCACCCTCGGGAACCTGCTGAATGAAAATGGATTTAGCTCCTTCATCCGCATCCATCGGAGCTTCGCCGTACAACGGCATTACGTGAAAAAACTGGATACCCGTAACGTATACCTGGAAAATATAAGCCTTCCGCTGGGGAAGGCTTACAAATCCGATATCGAAAAATTATTCTCTTAACCCCTGCGTCCCCGCCCCCCACCCAGCCCGCCAATCCCCTCATTCCTTGGATCGGTTTTCGCCTTGAGCAAATACTCATGCGGCGGCGCCATCCCCGCCAGATTCTTCACAAAATAATCCCACCTCCGGCGCATCATGTACGACGAAAACTGCCCATATCCATGCGGACTGTTCGGGAATACCACCAGGTCATAATCCTTACCGGCCTTCTCCAATGCATCGATCACCAATAGGGTATTGGAAGGCGGCACATTGTCATCCATCAACCCATGCGCGAGCATGAGCTTGCCCTTGAAGTTCTTCGCCAGATTCTGATTGGCCTGCGCGTCATAATCGGAATTGGCCATCAACCCGTCATACCGCTCACCCCAGTCATCTTCATAATTGCGGTTGTCGTGATTTCCCGACTCAGAGATCCCTACCTTGAAGAAATCCGGATATCGGAACATCGCCCCCGCTGTAGCAAATCCACCCCCCGAATGTCCCCAGATGCCCACCCGGCTGGTATCGATGTACGAATACCGCTGCGCCAACTGCCGGATCCCCGTGACCTGGTCCGCCAACGTATTCTCGGCCATATTCCCATAGCTCATGTCATGGAAAGCCTTCGATCGGTAAGGATTGCTCGTCCCCTCGATCTCTACTACGATAAATCCGAGCTCGGCCAGCGCCTCGTTATCCCCCCTCGAAGCTGAAAAACTCCAACTCCCGACACTCCCCCCCTGCGGCCCCGGATAGATATAATCGATGATGGGATATTTACGACCCGGATCCAGTTTCTCCGGCGTGAACAACAACCCGTAAATATCGGTGGTCCCATCATGCGCTTTGACCGAAAAAGGGATCGGGGGCTTCCAGCCCGTGGCCACAAGCCTT
>DASZJO010000039.1:0-14621 GCA_035948015.1 Puia sp. | reverse complement strand
GGAGGAGCAGGTTCTCGCCGATGATCGGGATGAGACGATCATGGCTTTGCTGGACAAGTTCCATCCCAACCGCTCGATCCTGTCATCGGTAATCAATCACAATCCCCGGTTGGAGGACCTTTTGCGGTCACGCACACTTTTTCACAAACTGGATCACCACTCGGTAGTGCCGATAACTACTCCTGTGGGGAAGCCGGATACGATCGGCGCCGATCGGTTGGCTTTAACGGCGGCTGCGGTAACCTTATTTCCGGGGATGAACAATCTGGTCATTGGGCTCGGTTCGGCGATCACATATAATTATGTCAATAAATACAAGGAGTTCATGGGTGGGGGGATCTCGCCGGGCATGGAGATGCGGTTCAAGTCGTTGCATACGCTTACGGCCAAATTGCCATTGGTGAAAGCCGACTGGAATTTCCCGTTGGTGGGATACGATACCCGGACAAATATCCTCAGCGGAGTGATCCTGGGAATGGCCAAGGAGATTGATGGTGTTATCGGTGCATACGAAGAGAAATATGACAATATTAACGTGTTGATGGCCGGCGGCGACGCGGGATATTTCACCCGGCATCTTAAAAAGAAGATATTTGTGGACCCCTATTTAATATACAAAGGCTTATATGCCATCAGTGAGCTTAATCCATAAATGGGTCCTTTCGTTGCTGATCCCGGTTGTCGGATTGCTGATGACCGTTATCGGCGCAGGCTGCAATGATAGTCCCGGTCGTGGAGCGGTCGGGAATGAGCCGCGGAATGAAGTCCCGGAGGAAGGGACGAACATCCAGGCCTATTTGAGTGAAGCGGGAATAGACATGGGGCAGCTCGAGGCGAGGGTCAAGGGCAAGCTCCATTCGCCATACATGTTGCATTATCAGCAGACGGATTCTCCATATTTCGAATTCCCGAGGACGCTGCATGTTGATTTTTTCAGAGATTCGGTTTTTGTCAACGAGAAACCGGTCATCGAAAGCCAGCTCGATGCGTTGTACGGCAAATATCTGCCCAACCAGGATAAGGTGTTCCTGAGGGATTCGGTTGTGGTGAAAAACATCCTGAAAGGGGATACGCTGCATTGCAAATATCTTTGGTGGGATCAGCACACGCAGCGGTTCTCCACGGATGATTCTGTAGAGATCCATCAAAAGGACAAGATCCTCCACGGTACCGGGATGGAGGCCGATCAAAATTTTCGCTGGTTTACCATCCGGCATATGACCGGAATAGTCCTGACGTCAGGAAACAATCTTCCTAAATAAGCGGTCCAATTCTTACTGTAGGTTGGTTAATACCCATGTTATTTTATTGCACAGATCGATTTTTTCACTTTGGAGTTTGGGTGTAAATTATTCATAATGAGGCATCAAAAAAATTGTGTCAAAAAAATCAATTAAACGTTTGTTTAATTCAAACGTTTGTTTAACTTTGTGCCTGCAATGAGGAATTCAACAAACATCCAAGGAGGATCCAGTAAAAATGAGCGATAAAAGAGAGCATATTCTTAATGTGGCGGAGGAGCTATTTGCGGAGAAGGGGTTTGACGGGACGTCGGTCCGGGATATTGCCCAGCGTGCCGGGGTCAATCTGGCGATGATCTCTTATTATTTTGGGTCGAAGGAGAAGTTGCTGGAATCGCTGATCGAACTGCGGGCGGGGTATGCGTATGGCATTCTCGAGGAGCTCAACAAAGATGAGACGCTCAGTCCGTGGGATAAGGTGGACCGGTTGGTCGATTTCTATGTGGACCGGATCATCCACAACATGAAATTCCATACGATCATGTGGCAGGAGAGCAGTGCCCGGTCGGAGGAGATCAAGGCGCGGACGATCGGGATTAAGCTTCGCAATCTCGAGCAGATCACCAAGATCATTTCGGATGGTCAGCAGAAGAAGTTGTTCCGGCAGGTGGACATCCCGATGACGGTGGGTACTATCATGGGTACAATATCTTACTACACTCACTCAAAGGCGTATTCCTGTGTAACGTTACATCTCGGGGAAGACATTAATGATGAGCAATACCATCAGCGGCTTTCCACACGGCTAAAAGCTCACCTCAAGCGTCTGCTGAGAGCTCATCTGGATATAAAGAACGAAAGCGGGCCAATGACAGAAGACCCCAAGGGTCATTGAGATCTGTACACAAAATCGAAGTTATAAATACATGAATAACATGAAAAAAAGGTTATCAGGAGTTGTAGTCTTCCTACTGTCGATGGGATTGATGGCTGATGCGCAGCCCAGGAAACTAGGCCTGGAGGAGACGGTGCAGCTCGGGTTACAGAATAGTAAGGAATTAAAGCGGCAGCAATATAAGATCGATGAAGCGCTGGCTCGCCTGGCTCAGGCAAAGGATGCTCAGTTGCCGTCGCTTAAAGTGAGCTTTCAATATTTACATGCGCTGATGCTTTCGCGCGTGGTCAGTATCCCGGGTCTTACGAAGGAGCCGATCAAGCTGCCTTTCGACTTTCCGGCCTATGTCGGTACGCTGTCGGCGAGCGAGCCGATCTTTGCCGGCAATCAGTTAAAGTATGCGAAGCAATCGGCCGATCTCATGGTCCAGCTAAGCCGGCTTGATGCGGATAAAGACAAGGAGGATATCACCTATATCGTGATCAACGCCTATCTAAACTACGACAAGATCCTGCAAAATCAGTTGATAGTCGAGCAGAATATGCAGGATGTGCAGGGCAAGCTGGATGAGATCACCAAGTATGAGAGCCAGGGTTTGGCGACCCAAAACGACGTCCTCCGCTATCAATTGCAAAAGTCGCAGATCCAGCTGACGCAGATCGAGCTGGAGAACAACCGGAAGGTAGCCAACTACGACATGGATATCATGCTGGGCTTACCGGATACGACGACTATCACGCTGGATGCGGCCAATTACAAGCTGGACGAGAATCTTGCTCTACCCGATCTGATCCAGCAGGCGGAAGCAAACCGGCGCGAACTCGCGGAGTTGTCCTATCAGCAAAGGCTGGCTGATGTCAATATGAAGAAGGTCCATGACCAGCGTCTGCCGACGGTGGCTGCGTCGGCGGGCATGTATTATATCAACCCGACCGGCGAGGTCATTCCGACGCATAACAACTTATTAGCGCCGATCACGTTCGGTGTCGGGGTTTCCTGGGATATCGGGACACTGTATACCAACAAGAACAAGGAGCATGAGGCAAGCCTGAACCGCGTGGAGCTGAATACCGTCCGCGATGGGGATGTAGATGAAATCCATAAGGACGTCCACAGGCAGTTCATCGCTTATCAGCAGGCGTTGGCGCAGATCAAAGTCCTGCAGGTCGCGGTCAGCCAGGCGCAGGAGAACGAGCGGATCACAGAGTCGAAGTTCCGGAACAACCTCGTCACTACGACGGACAGGATCGATGCACAGACCTTATTGTATCAGTCGAGGGTCAACCTGGAGCTGGCCATGTCGGATGCCACCGTTGCATATTACAACGTGTTGAGGTCAACCGGGAAGATGCATCTTTAAAACCATTAACTAAAAAGCTTTACAAACTGAATTATAATATGGAACAGAATACTCAAAAGAAGCCTCGTCGGAACATCGTATTTCCAATCATCCTGGGATTAGTGCTGGTGGGAGCAGCGATCTTTGGTATCAAGGAGTACATCTATTATGGTGCCCATGAAGTGACGGATGATGCCCAGGTGGATGCCGACATCAGCCAGGTGGTTGCGCGGGTAGGCGGATATGTAAAGGAGATCCGATTTGTAGACAATCAATTCGTGCACGCCGGCGACACCCTGGTGGTGCTGGATGACCGGGATTTCCAGGTAAGGCTGCAGCAGGCTAACGCGGCGCTCACGTCCCAGAGACAGACGGTGGATGTATCGCAGGTGCAGGTAAATGAGGCAAAATCCAGCATTGCCACGGCCCTTGCCAATGTGGAGCAGGCCAAGGTAGCGGTCTGGAAGGCAAATGAGGATTATACGCGGTATGAGAACCTTTACAATGACCATGCGATAACAAAGGCGCAGTTCGATGATGCCAGGGCTGCCAAGGAATCGGCTGAGGCTGCGTTGCAGATCGCGCAGACGCAGGTGCCAACGCAAACCCGGAGGGTGGATGTGAATCAGCGGCAGGTAGGGGCTACTGCTTCAAACCTGGCCTCGCGGCAGGCGGATGTCGATTATGCCAGGTTGCAGCTTACCTATACGGTGATCACAGCCCCGGCGAGCGGTATCGTGTCCAGGCGTAATATACAGCTCGGACAATTGGTCCAGGCCGGTCAGACGTTATTTGCAGTCGTTAACGCAAGCGGCATATATGTCACCGCGAATTTCAAGGAGACCCAGATGCAGCCTTTGCGGATTGGTCAGAAGGTCGATATTTCGGTGGATGCTTTTTCCGACAGCACTTTCAATGGAGAGATCGAGTCTTTCTCCGGGGCAACCGGCGCGAAATTCTCGCTGCTTCCTCCGGACAATGCCACGGGCAATTTCGTTAAGGTCGTGCAGCGGGTACCGGTGCGGATCAGGATAAATGCGGACTCTCAGCGGCTCAGCCTGCTCCGGCCCGGCATGAGTGTCGATGTTGTCGTGCATACGAAATAATGTTTTTGAATTCAAAATATTGAGTCATGGCTGAACATGGACTTAGAAAATGGATCATCACCATTACGGTGATCGTCGCTTCGCTCCTGGAGCTGATCGATACGACCATCGTCAATGTGGCGCTGCCTGACATCATGGGTAATCTGGGAGCAACTCTCGACGATGCGGGCTGGATCGTGACGGGTTATGCTGTCGCCAATGTGATCATCCTGCCGATGTCCGGCTGGCTGGGTGACCGGTTCGGGCGGAAGAACTACTTCATCTTTTCGATCATCGCCTTCACAGTCTTTTCGTTCCTTTGCGGGAATGCCCATTCCCTTACGTCGCTGATTGTTTTCAGGCTTTTGCAGGGCCTTGCAGGGGGTGGATTGTTGTCGACGGCACAGGCGATCCTTATGGAGACCTGGCCACGGGAAGAGATCGGCATGGCGACGGCGCTTTTCGGGATGGGCGCGGTCGTAGGGCCTACGGTCGGGCCCACGATCGGGGGTTATATCGTTAAAAATTTTTCCTGGCCCTGGATCTTTTACGTGAATATTCCGGTTGGGGTTATCGCTGCCTTTTGTGTGTCGGTCTTTGTGAAGGAGTCGCCGAAATATGGCAAGGGGAAACCCATCGACTGGTGGGGGATCGCATTGCTGGCGATTGGTGTGGGAAGCCTCCAGGTAGTGCTGGAAAAAGGGGAATCCGAGGACTGGTTCTCGAAAACTTATATCACGGTACTGACCTTTACAACTATCGTATCGGCGATTGCGTTCCTTTGGCGCGAGATGAGCACTGATCATCCGGTGGTCAATTTCCGAATTCTGAAGAACCGAAGTTTTGCTATCGGTATCGTCACGTCTTTTGTGTTGGGCTTTGCCTTATACGGTTCGGTATTCATATTTCCCGTATTCTGTCAGAACCTCTTGGGTTTTGACGCCCAGCAAACGGGGTTGATCCTTTTTCCGGGTGGGCTCGCCACCATCATGATGATGCCTTTTGTCGGACAAATGCTGAAGCGCAAGGTGCCGGCACAGTTTATGGCCACGGGCGGGTTCTTCCTGTTCTTTATATTTACCTGGATGTTATCCAATTCCACGCTGGAATCGGGAACGGGTGACTTTTTCTGGCCCCTCATCGTACGGGGGATCGGAATGTCTATTCTGTTCGTCCCGTTGACCACACTGGCGCTGCAAAATCTGAAGGGACCGGAGATCGGACAGGGTACCGGGCTGAACAACATGATGCGGCAGTTGGGCGGCTCTTTCGGGATCGCCATCCTGACCACGCTGATCCACCTCAAGTCCGGGGTTGTACGAAACGCGCTGATCGGGTATATGAACCCCTACAACACGGAGTTTATTAATCGGCGGGCGGCGCTGATCCAGGGTTTTATGAGCAGGGGTTCTTCCCTGTATGATGCAACGCAGAAGGCAAATGCGGCGCTGGAAGGCATAGTAACCAGGCAAACCTTACTTCTCACCTATGATAACCTCTACCTGACTATCGGGGTATTTGTGCTATTCTGTATCCCGATCGTCTTCCTGCAACCTTTCAAACGGAATGTAACCGTTGCGATCGACGCGCATTAGGCGGAGACGACGCGGTCAATATATATAGAATGGGGAATAACAATAGAATGGCAATCGACTAACAGACAGATGAGAGTCCATGCAAAAGAAAAGTCCTGATACTATCAGGACTTTTCAATTTTTTTGTACGATCTTAACCAACAAGTCTTGGCCATCAATAGGTACAAATTTTAAGGTGGCTTGTTCTTAGGATTTGGATGTTCTCGGATGTTGGATTTTTGAATCAGTTTGATCGAAAGGATTCAAGGCTTTTCTTTGGAATTTGGTTTTAAATACGTTGGTTTTTGTCAAGGATTTGAATCGGGTTTTTCTTTGGATCCTGGATTTTGGTTTTTCTTTCGGATTTTAATTCATTCACTTACTGGACTTGGTTTTTCCGGACCTGGATTCGAATCGCTTATCGATCATACTAACTATACAAACATACAATTCAGGCGCAGCCAGCACAAGAGCATAATCGCTCTATTTCCATGCTTCCGTTTTTACGGTCCGGATCGTAGAAATACGAAGACCGTTACGGGCTTCTCCGCTATTTTTTTGGGGGCATCATAAATTGGCCTATTTTGTACCTAAAGACGCTGGAAGCGTCACAATTATTAAACGAAAGGAACCGAATGAGGAGTTTCGAAAACAAGACCGTGCTCATTACCGGAGGCACCCGCGGGATCGGGAAGGCGATCGCGATCCGGCTTGCGAAGGAGGGCGCCAATATTGCCATTGTCGGCAAAACGGCGGAACCGAATCCAAAGCTTGAAGGGACTATCTACACTGCTGCAGAGGAGATCGCCGCAGCCGGGAACGGCAAAGTCATACCCCTGCACGGTGATATCCGTTTTGAAGATAAGATCCGCGAAATGGTGGCGGAGACGGTCGCGCAATTCGGGCAGATCGATATCCTGATCAATAATGCGAGTGCGATCAATATTGCAACGACGGAGCAAACGGAGGTTAAGCGATATGATCTCATCCAAAGCATAAATGTCAGGGGGACGTTCCTGATGAGCCAGGCTTGTATCCCGCATCTTAAGAATGCGCATAATCCGCATATTCTTAATCTCTCGCCTCCGTTGAACCTGGACCCCCGGTGGTTCGGTCCGCATTTAGCTTATACGATCAGCAAATACGGCATGAGTATGATTGTGTTGGGGCTGGCGGAGGAGCTGCGGCAATACCGGATTGCCGCCAATGCGCTTTGGCCCAAAACGACGATTGCCACGGCCGCGGTGAAGAACTTATTGGGCGGTGACTTTCTGATGCAGCGAAGCCGGCACCCGGAGATAGTCGCGGATGCGGCCTTCTTCATCCTGCAGAGGCCATCGTTCGAGGTCACGGGCAATTTTTTTATCGATGAGGACGTTCTAAGGTCCGAAGGAGTCACCGACTTTACGCAATATGCGGTGAACCCTGACCTCAAGCTAATGAATGACTTGTTCCTCTGATCGCTTACCGATCGGTGTGATCGATAAAGTAAGAACTCTTTTCATTTTTAATCCTGGGTAAAAGGCAACATCCTCCTCCCGTTCCAAAGCGGGAGGTTTTGTTTTATAGGGGACCTGGTTTCGGATGCGGCTGTCAGCGTCCGAGGATGTTCCTTTTGCTACCGGCTACCAGCAGTGCGGCTGCGGCCAGTCCGGTGTCCTTGATCAGATTGGTCATCGGCAGTCGCCTGGAGCCGGCATCGGGTGCGTGTAAGACTGCGGGCAGGTGAACCGTTAAAACGATCAGCAATAAAAAGAGGCAAAGTAACAAGCCGGCCAATCTGACTTGCCGGTTGGTCAGGAAAGCGATGGCTGCGGCGATCAAGCAGGCGCCGGTGAGATAGACCCAAATGACACCGCCGGGGAGAAAACGGGGCACCATTTCTTGCATCATTTTACCTTCCATAAAATGGTTTATACCAAAGAATCCAATGACAAGGGCGTAGAAGATCGTCCCTACCTTGGTGAGGGTTGCATTGTTCATATGGCAATCGTTTAGTTAACCCAATTTAACAAAAAATTAGGACAATCCACGCAGCGAGTGCGCAGTGCGGGAATTTGGTCGGATTTGGGTGGCGTCTGGATGCTCATGAATTCGCGTACGGATCCTGGTCTCCGGGCTTCTCCGGGCGCATCTGGGGGAAGAGCAGGACATCCTGGATACTGGGTTGACCGGTCAGCAGCATGCAAAGGCGGTCGATGCCGAATCCGATCCCGGCGGTGGGGGGCATTCCATATTCAAGTGCCCGCAGAAAGTCATAGTCGATGAACATGGCCTCATCGTCACCGCGTTCCATCAATTGCAGCTGTGCTTCAAACCGTTCGCGCTGCTCGAGGGGGTCGTTGAGTTCGCTATAGGCGTTGGCGATCTCTTTTCCGTTAACGATAAGTTCGAAGCGTTCCACCAGTCCGGGGCGGCTTCGATGTCGTTTCGTCAGCGGGCTCATTTCCACGGGGTAATCGATAATGAAGGTAGGCTGAACAAAATGCTGTTCACATTTTTCGCTGAAGATCTCATCGATGAGTTTACCTTTCCCCATGCTGGGTTCGACATGGATATTCAGGCGGTGACAAAGTTCCCGAAGGTCGTCTTCGTCCATTCCTTCGATATCGGCGCCGGTGAATTCTTTGATTGCGTCGTACATGGTGATGCGGCGGTAGGGAGCCTTGAAATCGATCTCCTGGCCGTCGACAAGCGCCCAGCTGGTGCCGTTGGTAGCTGTTGCCGCGGCTTCCAGCAGTTGTTCGGTAGTTTCCATCATCCAGAGATAGTCCTTATAGGCGGTATAGAATTCCAGTACGGTAAATTCAGGATTATGTGTGCGATCCATTCCTTCGTTGCGGAAGTTGCGGCTGAATTCATAGACCCAGTCGAAACCGCCGACAATCAAACGCTTCAGGTAAAGCTCGTTGGCGATCCTGAGATAGAAGGGGACATCGAGTGCGTTGTGATGAGTGATAAAGGGGCGGGCTGCTGCGCCGCCGGGGATGGCCTGCAGAACGGGGGTATCGACTTCCAGGGCGCCGCGTTCGTTTAAGAACTGGCGGATCGCATTGATCATGCGGGTTCGACGCAGGAACACATCTTTTACCTGAGGGTTCACGATGAGATCGGCATAGCGTTGCCGGTAGCGGAATTCCGGATCGGTAACGGCATCGAAGGTTTCGCCTTCCTTTTCGCGGACGACGGGGAGCGGCTTCAACGATTTGGTCAGGACGGTGAATTCCTTTGCATGGACCGAGATCTCGCCGGTCTTTGTAGTGAATACGTATCCTTTTATACCGACAATATCCCCAAGGTCAAGCAAGCGTTTCCAGACGATATCGTAGAGGGTTTTATCTTCACCGGGGCAGATATCATCTCTTTTGATATAGACCTGAATTTTACCGGAGCTGTCCTGCAGGGAGGCAAAAGAGGCCTTTCCCATATCGCGGCGGCTCATGAGGCGCCCGGCGATGCATACGTCAGCCATTTCCTGTGCCGGATAATGGGCTCGGATATCGGCCGCGGTTATATTGACGGGGTATAAGGGCGCCGGAAAGGCATCGATGCCCAGCTGCTGCAGCTCTGCCAGCTTTTCGCGCCGGATGATCTCCTGTTCCGATAGATTTTGGGTGGTCATAGTCCTCCGATAAAAATTGCAAAATTCCGGCAAATGTACGGCTTCCGGGCTGAGGTGCCAAAGGCAAACGGGTTGTCGGACCGGGAGTGGCGTGAAAGCGGGACGAAGGCGGACTAGTTGAGAGCCAGCAGCACTTGCCAGGCTTCGCGGACCTTACCCCGGGCGAGTAGTTGCCGGGCGTAGGAGTGCAGCTCTGTCTCCATTTCATCGGGGTTAACGGCATAGTATTGGAAGATATGCCGCAGGCGTTCATCGTGGAAAGTGGGGTCTACGACCGGCATGGAATGTACGTTGGCGAGTTGGCCGAGGTCATTGCCTGTAAGGATCCGGCTTTGGCGGATAGCGGGAGGGAGGGCGTCGATACCAATGCCGAGGTGGACGTTGGGTTTCTCCACGCGGAAAAGATTGCCGGGTTCAACCGTACAATACCAGTCCTCTCCAAGCCGGGCTACCAGCGCGAACCGCTGTTGGTCGATGCGGCCGGTGGCAGGATCGAGGATGCTGTCGTCTATATGCATACGCAGGGCCTCGCAGATCACCAGATTGCCGGCGCCGGGTTGGTCGCCGAGTGGGCGGGTATCCAGGACCTTGCATTCGATCCTGACCTTACTTTCTTTTACCATGGGTGGTCTTACCAGGGTAGCGGGCTCTTCAGTGAAGCCGGCTTTTGTAAACTCAGAGATTTCTTTCGGATAGTCGCAGCTTGCCAGGCTTACCTGCTGTACCATTTGAAAGTCTACGATATTGATGACTACTTCGGGCACTTCGAGTACGTTGTGCCAGGTATGTTTGGTCGTATTGTCCCTTACGCGCCGGGATGGGGAGAAGATAAGGATGGGCGGGGAGGTGGAAAACATATTGAAAAAGCTGAATGGGCTCAGGTTCACGCGGCCGGACCGATCGATGGTGCTGGCGAAGCAAATGGGGCGGGGCGCCACCGAAGCCTGCAAGTAGCTTTGTCTTTCGACGGGGCTGACCGTGCCAAGATCGATGATCATTTCTTCTTACCCTCCAAAAGCGAAAAATCGTTTTCTTCCTTCGCGATGGTGTTAGTCAGAATGCCGAGGCCGTCTACTTCCATATCGATGGTGTCGCCTTCCAGCAACCACTGTTCCGGATAGGCTGGATCGTTCAGCTTTCCGGTCCCATTCAGCTCGAGAAAGCAGCCGGTGCCGACGGTGCCGCTTCCGATGACATCTCCGGGGAAGAGGTCCGCGCCATAGGAAGCTCTTTCGATGATTTCGGCGAATGTCCAGTTCATATCGCCGAGGTTGCCGTCACTGACGGGGATGCCGTTGACGCGGCATTGCATCCTGACGTTCCAGCTCAGGCCTGTATGGCCTTCTTTGCAGGGGATCTCGAACTCCTGCAATTCGTCGAGGGTCACCAGCCAGGGGCCGGTCGCTGTAGCGAAGTCCTTGCCTTTTGCCGGGCCGAGGTTAAGCAGCATCTCTTCTGCCTGCAATGTCCGGGCGCTCATATCGTTCATGATCATCAGACCTGCAATATAGCCATCAGCTTCCGCGGCGCGGATATTCCGGCCTTGCCGCGCGATGACGATCGCTACTTCCAGTTCGAAATCCAATTTGTTGAAATGATCCGGCATACAGCGGATCTCGCCGGGTCCCTGGACGCTATGGTGATTGGTAAAATAGAATACCGGGTACTGATCGAATTCGGGGATCATCGGTACTTTCCGGTTACGGCGTGCGGCTTCCACATGTTGCCGGAAGGCATATCCGTCGCGACAGGAAGCGGGGAAGGGAACAGGGGCAAGGAGTTGGACGTTCCCGACCGCCGTTGCTTTTTTGGGGCCGATATGTTGTTCGCGGATGGCAAGATCGCCTGCCTGAAGGATTGGGAACAGCTCATCCCAATAGTTCAGCAACATATTCATGGTATTGGGGATATCGGGATGGATCAGCTCCACGTTATATAGGAGGTCTTCGACGAGGATGGCCACTTGCTCATGCTCTTCTTTCAGATAAGATACAATCTTCATAAAAGTAAAAATAGTGGAATTTTTTTTAGCTTTATCGATGCATCTTCGACGGTTCGTCCTTTACTGTTTACTTTCTACCCTATACAACCTGGCGATCGGTCAGGGCAAGACCGATAGCTTCCTGGTAGCCCTGTTGCGCTCGCATGCGTCCCCTGCCCTGCTGCACGTGCTTGACAATCCCGATTCCTTCCGATATCAGCTGATCTATACGTGCATTGACCGGGATAAGGGCAACCGGCCGGGTTTTCAGGGTTTCTATTATCATGTGGACCCGCTGAATTATTTCAATCCTGCTTCGACGGTAAAGATGCCGCTGGCTTTTCTGGCGTTAGAGAAAATGGACAGTCTTTCCCGGTATGGTGTCGACAAGGAAACGCCGATGTATACTGACAGTGCATACAGCGGCCAGACTGTTGTTGACGTCGATATGAGTGCCGCCGGAGCGGTGCCGACGGTTGCGCAGTATATCCGGAAGATCTTTCTCGTCAGTGATAACGACGCTTACAACCGGCTATATGAATTCCTCGGGCAGGAAGCGATCAATCGCCGGCTCTGGCAGCTAGGCTATCCCGATATCCGGATCACGCGCCGTTTTGTGCCGATGACCGAGGAGGAGAACCGCCATACGAATCCGGTGAATTTTGTTCTGGGTCTCCGGACCTTATACCGGCAACCACCTGCGGTGAGCCGGCTGGACTTCGATTTCAGCCATCGGGTCCTGATCGGAAATGCCTATTATGACCGACACGATTCCTTAGTCCATGAGCCGATGGACTTCACCCGGCACAATAATTTTCCGCTGGAAGATGCGCAGCATATCCTGCAATCGGTCCTCTTTCCGGAATCTGTAACCGCAGCGCAGCGGTTCCGTCTCAGTCCGGCGGACTATAGCTTTCTATACAAATATATGTCGGAGTACCCCCGGGAATCTTTCCATCCATTTTATGACTCCGTCACCTATTTCGACAGCTATGCCAAATTCTTCTTTTTCCGGGACGGTCGCAGTCCCATTCCACCTTATATCCGCAGCTTTAACAAGCCTGGCTGGTCCTATGGCTTTTTGACGGATATTGCCTATATCGCCGACTTTTCGAACGATGTGGAGTTCATGTTAAGCGGGACCATCTATGTTAACAGGGATGGGGTCTTAAATGACGATAAATACGAATATGAAGAGGTCGGCTGGCCTTTCTTCAAGGAGGTCGGGACGATCATTTATCAGTACGAACTCGGGCGTATCCGGGCTAACCGGCCCGACCTGAGTCGGTTCAGGGTGGACTATGGGCCGGTGGATTACTGAGGAGAGATGTATTTCCGGCACATTATCGTATTTTTGCAGTCTAATCGTGGATGTGATGAAATTTGAGAAGATACATAATAAGGGGCAGGCCCGGCTTTTCAGGAGTCAGTATCTTGAAATGCTGACCAAGACTCACCCGCTGGTCATCTGGGGGATGTATCTGCCTGCCATAGGGTACTCCTTATATTATGGCGGGTCCAGATATGGATACCCGCTGGCGCGTATTGCCCTTGTCTTTTTGTGTGGGATGTTGTTCTGGACCTTCTTTGAATATCTGATGCACCGGTTCGTTTTTCACTGGGTATCGGAAAATGAGCGTGCGAAAAAGATCGTTTATGTCATGCACGGAAATCATCATCATTTTCCCCGGGATAGGGAGCGGTTATTCATGCCTCCGGTTCCAAGCCTGATCATTGCGTCCGTGTTGTTCGTGTTGATGCGGCTGTTGATGGGCGCCGATGTATTCCTGTTCTTTCCGGGGTTTATGCTGGGGTACCTTTTGTATGGGTCGATGCACTACGCGATCCATGCGTGGAACCCGCCGTTCAAATGGATGAAACCGTTGTGGCGCAATCATCATCTTCATCACTATAAAGACGACCACAAAGGATTCGGCGTAAGCAGTACGATTTGGGATCGGGTTTTCGGAACTATGTTCGATCTCACGAAGGAAAAGGAGGATAAAGAGAAGGTAAAGGAGCTGATGTTCTAGTGGCGATATTTTCTTCTGGTTTCGATCTTTTGCCATTGCCGCTCCAGGATGAGGCGGGCGATGAGCGGGCCGGCATTGGCGCCGGGGTTTTCCCTCAAGAGTCGTTTCAATTTGGTTTCACTTACGTCAATGCGGTAGAGTAAGGAGATAAGCCTGTTGAAATCAGCGGTGATCATCGTATTGATCCGATTGGCGAGAACGGTTTCCAGGGCGTTGATGGTAGCGGCTTCGGGCAGGTCGAGACCGTAGGAGTCGTTGACGTCGTGTCGTAACGCGGGAGTTTCCATTATTAAAACTTTTCGAGTGCGCCCAGGGCGAAGAGGGCAAAATCGTATTTCACGGGGTCCTCCGGGTCCAGCTGCGAGAGGCGGGCAGTCAGTTCCGATGCGGCGGTCCAGTCTGCAGTTGTCCGGGTCAGCAATCCTAATCGACGGGACACCCGGGCCACGTGCATGTCGAGGGGGCAGATCAGTTTGTTGACGGGAATGTGCTTCCAGCAGCCGAAGTCCACACCATTCCCGTCGCTGCGGACCATCCAGCGAAGGAACATGTTGAGGCGTTTGCAGCTCGAGTTACGTTCAGGGCTGGCGATATGTTTGCGGGTGCGCGGCGGGATGTCTTCCAGCGAAAAGAAATAATGATGGAAAGCGGACAGGGCGGCGCCGGCTTGCCATTTAGAGGCTGATCCGGCAAGCAGGAAGGCATCCTCCAGCGATTCGAAGCGGGTATAGTGATGGTGGAAGAATTCGATAAAATAGAGCAGGTCGGTTGGATTGAAGGTCCGGTGTTTGAAGGACAAAAGGTGGCGGGCCTCCCGCTCGGTGTGGTTCAGGATGAATTCGTGCGGGGAA
>DASZJO010000038.1:0-5254 GCA_035948015.1 Puia sp. | reverse complement strand
GTCGATGATCCGGACCTGGGTAGACGGGCTGGCGACGGCCTGTGTGGTGGACACCCTCGATAGCAAAGGCTTTATTGGTTTGCAGGTTCACGCGATCAGCAGCCCGGACCAGGCCGGCAAAAAAGTATATTTCAAAAATATCCGCATTCGGACTACAGATTTCCAACCCGGTTTCTTGCCACCCGGCGTTTATGTGGTTAATAATATTCCCAACTCCCTAACAGATTATGAAAAAAAGAGCGGTTGGCGACTACTCTTTGACGGGAGTACCACCAAGGGGTGGGTTGGGGCTTATCAAAAGACCTTCCCCGATCATGGTTGGAAGATCGACACCGGCGTACTTACCGTGCTTGCGGGTAAAGGAGAAATGAGCACCAATGGCGGAGATATCGTTACCACAGGCCAGTATAAGGCTTTCGATCTCTCCTTTGAGTTTCGGCTTACACCCGGCGCCAACAGCGGAGTGAAATATTTTGTTACCCTAAAGGACGAACACACCGGGAACGCCGGGATCGGGCTCGAATACCAGCTTCTTGATGACTCACTACATCCCGATGCAAAACTGGGCCGGGACGGCGACAGGACATTGTCTTCTCTGTATGACCTCATTCCCGCTAACAAGCAACGGCGGTTCCTGCATCCAATCGGCGAATGGAATACCGGAAGGATCATCGTCTATGCTGACAACCATGTGGAGCATTACCTGAATGGAGTGAAGGTCCTGGAATACGAGCGGGGCTCCGCCGATTTCCGGGCGCTGGTGGCGATCAGTAAATACAAGATCTATCCAAATTTCGGCGAGGCGCCAGAGGGGCATATTCTCTTGCAGGACCATGGGAATGAGGTAAGTTTCCGCAGTATCAAGATCCGGGAGCTTTAGCAGGCGCTAGACCGGGGCCACATGCACTAAACAAGGACCTGCCGGTCCTCAGGGTCTTGCCGGCAACGCCAATGTGCAAAGCGTCACCTTCGCCAACGTGACCGTCCCGACGAACAATACATATACGTTCCAAATGCCCGCCATTACCCAGGCGATCCTGGACAGCGGGGCGGTAAATGTGTACTATAAAGGTTCGCAGCCAACAGATACCTGGTATCCATTGCCGCAATATTATTATTATAACGGAGGGTTGGTTTGGTTGATATTACCCGATATTACACTGGGGCAGACGACACTTTCGAATGTTGGCATAACGGCCGAAGCCACGACCTACCGGTTTGACATAATCGCTGCCAAATAGGGAATTCGGCGCGGGGTTCGCCAATGCGTGACGTCCAATTATCCCTATACTACCGGCTCCCAGCCTTTCTCGTATTCGCGGCGCCAGAGGACGGTGGCGTCTGGGTTATCAAGGATGTGGCCGTTGGAAGTGTCACAGTGGAGCGTACCCGTTGTCCGTTGGGCAATATTCGCCAGGTGGCATAGCAACACGCTCTTATATGCTTCGTCAACAGGAGAATTCAGCGTAGCCTCGCCCCTAACGGTCTTGACGAAGTTATCAAAATGAAATAGATCCAAATTTCCGCTGCCGGCTACGGGGTTCGTTGGATCGACCGCCACGTCGGTCTTGACCTCTTTAACCAGCTTGTTCTTGTTATCGAAGATCTTGTAGTCGCCTAAACCAAGGTTGACAAGACTCCCTCCGTCACCATAGATGATGAATCCACGACTGGCGCCTTCGACGGGATAGTCATTACAACTGCGCCCTTCCCAGGTAATAGCTTTCCCTTCCGCAAACTCAAAGCTGGCCGTTTGAGTGTCAGGGGTCTGCCAGTCATCTTTGAAGGCATAGCGCCCGCCCGAGGAAACTACCTTTTTCGGGAAGTTCACTCCAAGGAACCAGCGGCAGCAGTCGATCTCATGGGTTCCGTTGTTGCAGGCTTCACCGGTTCCCCAATGCCAGAACCAATGCCAGTTATAGTGAACGAGATTATCCTGGAAATCACGCCGTGGGGCAGGGCCCTGCCAGAGTTCGAAGTTGAGCGTTGAGGGCACAAGGGCCTTTTTACCGTAACCGATGGACTTCCGCTGATTGGCGTACCAGGCTTTTGCGAAATAGGGATTGCCAATAGCCCCTTCTTTTACCTGCCGCACCGCGTCGATCAACGTAGGCATGGAACGGCGTTGGTTTCCCATTTGAATGTGCCGGTTGAATTTATGCAAAGCGGCCGCCAGCAGCTCGCCTTCATAGGGGTTCTGCCCGCAGGGCTTCTCCACATACACATGTTTGCCGTTGGATGCACCCAGGATGGCGGCGGGGGCGTGCCAGTGGTCGGGGGCGGCAATGATTAGTGCGTCGAAGTCTTTCTGCAGAACCAACTTGCGGATATCGCCCACAACGACGGGCTTGCGCGGAGCATCCTTCAAGGCATTGAGACCATTCTGGATGGCCTTTTCTTCGACGTCGCATATATAGGCTACTTCGACGTTGGGCAGCTGGGAATAGCATTTGGCAAGATAGGCGCCGCGGCTATTGACGCCCATCACGGCAACGATAACTTTATTGCTGGGGGCAGCTTTGCCGAAGATCGGAAAATTGAGGACAGTAGGAGCTTTGAAGGCAGAGGCACTGTTGGCGAGGGAGATACCGGCGGCGGCAAGCGATGCGTTACGAATGAATTCTCTGCGGCGAATGTTTTTGCTGGACATAGGCAAACAATTTGATCGGTTTAAAGGTAGCGGTAAAATAATTTAGCATAGGGGTAGAATAAAAAAAATCCTTTCATTTGAAAGGATTTGAATATCATGTATCGGTTGATAAGACTAGTAATCTCTGTCATAACCACCTCCGCCGCCCCCGCGGTTGTAACCACCCTTCTTGTAACCGCCGCCACCGCCACTGCCGCCGCCGCCGAAGCTTCTTTTCTTAAAGCCCCCGCCACCGCCGCCTTGTTGTTTTGGCTGCGACTCGTTAACGATGATCTTGCGACCCATCACTTCACTGTCGTAAAGGTTGGTGATCGCCTGCTGAGCTTCGCCGTCGTCTTCCATTTCGACGAAACCGAAACCCTTGCTGCGGCCGGAAACTTTGTCCTTGACGATCTTGGCCGAAGCGACCGTACCGTGTTGTTCAAAAAGGTTCCTAAGATCCTCATCGGTCATCTGCCAGGAGAGGTTGCCTACATAAATGTTCATTGTACAAAAAATTAAAAATGAAAAAAACTCACTCTACCTACTGTTAGACGATAATGACTGAGGATTCTGACTGAAAAGAAAGTTACGACAGCCTATGATAGCACTAAAAATAATAGAGCTATTGTAAAGATAACAATTTTTATTACGTAGTAAAATTGTTGAAATATCGTCGATTTGCCTAAGTAATTTGATATTTTTCACCATTTAACAATAAAAATGGTAAATAAAACCAAAAAAGCCCGTATTTTATTTACGGGCTTTGAAAAACGAGGATAATTTGATGAAATTTAGCAAACGGCAGGATTCGGTCTCCGGCCGGCTGAGCTTCAACTAAAGCGGTTTACTCCGCACTAACTTCAAATTCTACTTCAGTTTCGTTGTTGTTGCCAAAGTCGACCTTGGCCTTAAAAGTGCCGAGCTCTTTGACCTCATCCAGGATGTGAATGCGCCGGCGATCGATCTCATAGCCTTTCTGGTCGCGGATGGCCCGGGCCAACTGAACAGAGGTGATGCTGCCGAATATTTTTCCGCTGGTGCCGGTTTTGGCGCCGACCTTAAGCGGAGACGACCGGAGCACTTCGATGACCTTATTGACTTCTGCCATAAGTTTGGCCTCTTTCTTTTGCAACTGTTTCACCCTTTCTTCAAGCTGCTTGAGGTTAGAGGGGTTGGCCTCTACTGCCAATTTACGGGGAATGAGGTAGTTGCGAGCATAGCCATGTTTGACGCTCACCTTTTCATGGGCGGATCCGAGGTTATCTACGTCCTGGATTAAGATGACTTCCATTTTAGTTGTTTTTGTTCACCGTTTTCCCAATCCGCCGGCTGGTGGCCGCTGGCCCCGCTGCGCGGACTGTCCCCCCCTTCCATGGTATCGGCCGGCGGAAAGGGGTTAGGGTGAGGTTACTTTAATAAGTCTGTTACGTATGGCAGTAATGCCATTTGACGGGCTTTCTTCACCGCGTCGGACACTTTACGCTGATACTTCAAGGAATTGCCGGTGATGCGTCGGGGCAACAGTTTGCCTTGCTCGTTCAGGAATTTTTTCAGGAACTCGGCGTCTTTATAGTCGATGTACTTGATGCCGTATTTCTTGAAGCGGCAGAATTTCTTCGCGCGTTTCTCCGGCTTGATGGCGGTGAGATACTTGATTTCGTTTGCTTTTGCCATGCTTATACCGCTGCTTTTTCAGTTCCTGTAGGTACGCCACTTTTCTTTCTGGCATTGTACTCGACGGCGTATTTATCGAGTTTCGTAGCCATGAAGCGTAACACCGATTCGTCGCGACGGATCTGGATGTTGAGCTTCTCATTGAAGTCGGATGGCGCAGTGAACTCCAGGACCCAGTACAAGCCTGTGGTCTTTTTCTGGATCGGATACGCCAGTGATTTTAGTCCCCAGGGATTGTCGTGCACGATAACTCCGCCGTTATCCCTGACAAGGGCGGCGTATTTTTTCTGAGCGGCTTTGTAGTCCTCCTCAGAGAGCACAGGGGTAAAAATCACCATCAATTCGTAATTGTTCATGATCCCTGATGATTTGTTTTAATTGTTATAAATGGGTTGCAAAGGTAGGAATTTTATGGGGGAAAATGGGTTTTTTTTCAATAAATGCCAGGAGAATTTGGGATGAGGGAGATGGGGAACCAGGTCCGTCAGTGTGTCAGGTGGGGGACAAGTGGCACTTTCTTTGATCCCCGCCATGAACTACTAAAAATCATTTGCCATGCAAAAGGGGAATATACGCGTACAGACGGAAAACATCTTTCCTATTATCAAGAAGTTCTTATACAGCGATCATGACATTTTTATCCGGGAGTTGGTCAGCAATGCGGTAGATGCGACCCAGAAATTGAAGACCTTGTCTTCGTTAGGGGAGGTCAAGGGAGAGGTTGGCGACTTAACTATTGATATTCAATTAGATAAGGAAAACAAGACCATCACTATTTCCGACCAGGGTGTCGGAATGACGGGAGAGGAAGTGGATAAGTACCTCAACCAGGTTGCTTTTAGCGGCGCGGAGGAGTTTCTGAGCAAGTATAAGGGGCAAAATGAGGCCAATATCATTGGTCATTTTGGGCTGGGCTTCTATTCCGCTTTTATGGTGAGCGAGAAGGTG
>DASZJO010000037.1:0-7624 GCA_035948015.1 Puia sp. | reverse complement strand
AGCCAGTGCGGTCAGCTGTTGTTTCAGTTGAGCATCAGCGTTAGGGTCAGCAGGCAGGGATCCGGAGTGCATGGCGGGCAGCAAGTATTGCCAGATCAGGTTGATCTCTTCCTGCATATCGGGGGTTTCCGCGGTGATGGCGATAACAGCATCTTCATCTGGCAGCATGATAATATACTGCCCAAAAGCGCCGTCTGCACGGACGCCATTGTGGCGACAGCGCCACATTTGGTAACAATAGCCCTGCAGCCAGTCGCTTGAATCTTTTTTGGTTTGCGGGGCATCGGGTTCCTGCAGGATCTTCATCGTCGTGGCTTCGGTCACCCAGGATTGAGGGAGGATCTGTTTCCCCTTCCATTGGCCGCCCTGCAAGTATAACTGACCGAATTTGGCCATGTCTTCGGTCTTTAGCCGAAGTCCCCAGCCGCCGGTATTGACTCCCTGAGGGCTGGTCTCCCAGTCTTCACCGGTGATGCCGAGGGGCTCAAACAGTCTCGGTTTCAAATAGTCGAGTACGGTCTGCCCGGTTACTTTTTGCACGATAGCAGCCAGCATATAGGTGCCGGCAGAGTTGTAGAGGAATTTGGTGCCCGGTTCGTGAAGAATAGGAGTAGCTAGAAATTTCCGTGCCCAATTCGTGTCGGAAGCAACAACCGGGGACGGATCCGGTTCCATACCGTCGGACATCATCAATACGTCTTTCACCGTCAACTCCGCCAGAAAAGCCGGGACGGGGTTGGGCACGTCATTTGGGAAAAAGCTGACAACCTTGTCCGTGAGATGAAGACGGCCTTCCGTCAGCGCAAATCCGACAGCGGCTGCGGTGAAACTTTTACTGGTGGAGTATAAAGCATGCTTCAGGTTGGGCGCATAGGGGTTCCACCAGCCCTCGGCGACCACCTTCCCGTGGCGGAGGAATATGAAGCTATGGAATTCGGTTCGGCTATGCGAGGCGGCGTCGATGAAGCTGCTAATGGCTGCGGCCGAAACGCCTTCTTTTTCCGGAAGACTTCTGGGGAGCGGGTCCTGGGCGGTAGCGGTCCATGCGGCCAGACATAACAGGGGGAGGAAGGAGAGTTTTCGTGGAAGCATAACGATTCGTTGATTGTAAGCCTGAAGTTAAAACAATTTTATTCAGTATGTTTGGCGGAAAACCTGCTTATGCGGCTTCTTTTATATTTTGCCTTTTTGGGATGTTTTATTGCCGGTGCGAATGCGCAGATCACCGATACTACGGAGATGGTCGTCCCGGGCCGGCTCAACAGTCCCGCCGCAGAACATAAGCCCTATGTCATCATGATCTCTTCTGACGGATTCCGCCATGACCTGGCCGACAAGTATGGAGCGAATTTTCTGCTGACGCTAAGTTCCACCGGGGTGAAGGCGCAGATGATGACGCCTTGCTATCCTTCCGTAACCTTCCCCAACCACTACAGTCTCGCAACGGGTCTTTATCCTTCGCACCATGGTCTTGTGGACAACACTTTCTTCGACCCGAAACAGGGCAGGGGATATCGCATCGGCGACCCGAAGGTGGTTGGCGACAGCTCCTTTTATGGCGGCACACCCATCTGGGTATTGGCCGAACAACAACGCATGCTTTCGGCCAGCTATTTCTGGGTGGGTTCGGAAGCGGCGGTCGACGGAATTCGCCCGACCTATTGGTACAAGTTCAACAACAGGATTTCGTGGGATACCCGGTTACAGCAGGTGCGGGCGTGGCTCAAGCTGCCCGAGGCCCAGCGGCCGCACCTCATCCTATTTTACCTTTCGGAACCTGATCATACCGAACATCAGTATGGCCCTGATTCAAAGGAGACGGGAAAGGCCGTGCATATGGTCGACGACTTCATCGCTAAAATGGTGCTGACGGTAGACTCGCTGCACCTGCCGGTGAACTACATCTTTGTCAGTGATCACGGGATGGGACAGGTAGATACGACACATCCTATTGCGATCCCCGCGATTGACACCAACAAATTCACCGTGGCCATCGGCGGAACGATGATCCACCTATATGCGAAGGACCCTTCTGCCATCACGGCCACTTATCAAACCCTGAAGCAGGGCGCAACAGACTATGACGTTTACTTGGCTGCCGGGACGCCTGCCCGCTGGCATTATTCTGCAATTGACGACCGTTACCACCGGATTGGCGACATCGTGCTGGTGGCGCATTTTCCGCTTATTTTCCATGGCCGGGGCAAGATGATCGCCGGTGAACATGGCTATGACAATGCCCTTCCTGAAATGGGCGCCACCTTTTATGCCTGGGGTCCGGCCTTCCGAAATGGTGTGCAAATCCCTGCATTCGAGAACGTGAATGTCTATCCGCTGGTCGCCGGGATCCTCGGATTGAAGATCACGCAGCCGATCGACGGGTCTCTCCAGGTGCTCAGCGAAACGTTGAAGAAATAATCTCGCGATGTTGGCGGTGGGTCAGGCCGAGACCAGTCCAGATGAGGATGCCGAAGATGATCGGGAAGATGAAATTGTAGCCGGCCAGGATATTGCTGGCGGTTGCCCCTCCCAGGTAGGCGGTCAGCAGGATTGCGCCAAAAAGTGTGGTGCGCGGGATGCCATACAGGATCGTCGAAAGCAGCAGCACGGTACCCAACGGGCGAAGGGTATTCACTCCCCAGCCGACTTTTGCGCTGGCATCGATGACGTATTTCGCCGGAAAGATCTTGGTGATCGCGTCAAAGAGCAGGAACAGGATGCAAATGCCCATGATGACCCGGCCGGTCCAAAGGGCACCCTTTGATGGAATTGCGGTGGTGTTGGTGATTGTCGTTTGCATGATCGGTTACTTTTTGTGTTGAAAATTCTTTCTCAAAATTAGTGACTGGTTACGTTCGATACAATGCGTGAATCCGACAATCGCGAGGGGTGATTCCGACAGCCAGGCGCAAGCCTGCGAGCGAGATTCGAACGGTGTTGGATCAGAAGTTCTCAGATCTTTTTCAGGAATTTGATCCAATTACCGAATCGGATATAGCGGGGTTCCTTGCCGGGAAAGAAAAAGGGATCGAGCTCGTGGTCCAACCAGGCATCGACCTCTTCAAAGCTGAGAGCTCCGGCTTCCACTGCCGCGATGACATTGCTTTGGGTCGTGAGATAGCAGGCGAATTGTTGTTTGGTCATCGGAATGGAATAAGCAGACCGCCATTCGGTGACATAGTGCAGGCCGAACGGGGTCGTAGTTTCGTCTGACCAGCTATATTTATTTTTTGGAGGGGTCGGGAAGCGTTGGTAGTGCGTGTGTGCGACCCATTCTTTGAATTGGTCATCGCTTTGCAAGCTGGAATCGAAGTAGTTCTCGTAAAGAACGAGGTAGGATTGGATTTTGAGCAGGCGGCTCGCTTCCGTGAGGAAGCGTTCGATATTGAACCAATGAACGCCGGAAGAGACGGTGATAAGGTCGAAGTACCGGTCGGCGAAGGGCTGGTCTTCAGCCGGCGCGAGGGAATAGTGGATAAGTTTTCTGTTGGGTGCGAGCTCCAGCATCTCAGGGGAGATATCGGTGCCATACACTTTGTTGCCTACTTCCAGCAGGGCATTTGTCGAGAGCCCGGTTCCGCACGCGATGTCCAGTACGTGCTCCAATTTTTCGTCGAGGTGCAGGAAATCCCTAAGCTGATGGATGGTATAGGAATGAACGTCGGGTCTTCCTTTGGCGTAGCGCTGAGCGGCGGTGCGGGGGGCGAAATAGTTCATCTTCACAATCAAAATTATGCTTAATGCCTTACATTCGCTTCAAGATCAACACAAGATACAACGATGAGCAACAACACTGCTGAACAAAATTTTGCCGCGCTCGGCCTTACACTTCCGCCGGCACCGGCGCCTATGGGGGTCTACAAACCTTGTTTGCAGGATGGGAAGTATCTTTATGTGTCGGGACATGGGCCATTGCTGGAGGACAAGACGCTGATCAAGGGACGGGTGGGGCAGGATCTCGACGCGGATGGGGGGAAGCTGGCAGCGCGGCAGGTGGGGCTTGCGATTTTGGCGACAGTGCGGGCGCACCTGGGTAGCCTCGACAAGGTGAAGCGGGTAGTCAAGACGCTGGGGATGGTAGGATGCACCGCTGAATTCGAAAAGCATCCTTACGTGATCAACGGGTGCAGCGAACTTTTTGCCGCGGTATGGGGGCCGGACAATGGGGTAGGGGTGCGCAGCGCGGTGGGGATGGGATCGCTGCCGGGGAATATTCCGGTAGAGGTGGAAGTTTTATTCGAGTTGTATTAAAGCATTAAACAAGCCAATGTCTCAATCCTGGTATCAAATACTAAATATCGATGAGCTGGATACGCCGGCGCTGGTGGTGTATCCGGAGCGGGTCAAACAAAATATCGCCCGGGCCGTCGGGATGGTCGGGGATGCCGCGCGGCTGCGGCCGCACGTGAAGACGCACAAGTCGCCGGCCGTGACCCGGCTGCTGATGGATGCGGGTATCAGGCGGTTCAAATGCGCGACGATCGCGGAAGCGGAGATGCTGGCAGTCGAGGGCGCGGCCGATGTGCTGCTGGCCTATCAGCCTGTGGGACCGAAGGCCGGCCGGCTGGTGCAGCTGATCCGCCGTTTTCCGGCAACGTTGTTTTCGTGTCTGATCGATCATCCCGATGCGGCGGCGGCAATGGCGAAGGTCTTTGATGACGCGGGCCTTGTCGTGCCTGTATGGCTCGACCTGAATGTTGGAATGGACCGGACGGGTATTGCACCGGGGCCGGAGGCGGTCGCGCTCTTCAAACAGGCACTGCGGCTGGATGGGATTGATCCGGTGGGATTGCATGTTTATGACGGGCATATTCGGGATACTGACCAGGCAATACTGCGGAGGAAATGTGATGAGGCTTTCGCGCCCGTGTTGGCGTTGCGGTCAACGATTGCCGGGATGGGCGCGGATGGCGGTGGCACGAACGGAGTTACGGCTTCCGACCGACGGGACCTGACGATCATAGCCGGGGGCTCGCCGACCTTTCCGGTGCATGCGGGCCGGGAGGCCGCGATCCAGTGCAGCCCCGGGACTTTTGTGTACTGGGACAAGGGGTATGGGGACCAATTTCCGGGGCAGCCATTTACGCCGGATGCGCTGGTGATTACGCGGGTCATTTCATTGCGGGGGGACGGACGGCTTTGCCTTGACCTGGGGCATAAGTCCATTGCAGCGGAGAACGAAATCGGGCGGCGGGTCTTTTTTCTGAACGGCCCGGAGCTGCGGGCGGTTGGCCAGAGCGAGGAGCACCTCGTAGTTGAAGCCGGGCCCGGTCACAGCTACCGGATCGGGGATGTATTTTATGGGGTTCCCTACCATATCTGTCCAACGGTGGCGCTGTATGAACGCGCCATTACTATCGAGAAAGGCCGGGCAACCGGTGAGTGGGCGACTGTAGCGAGAGATCGGACAATCTCCGTATGAAGGACTGGCTTTTGTCGGATCCCACCGCGTTTTTTGTACTATTCATCCTTTAAATCGTACAGTTTACCGACTTTGGCTGGCGATGTCGGGCGGCGGTGCTTAAATTGCAATCTCCTCAGTGTCATTGGCCTGTAATTTTTTTCGACCAAAAAACAAAATTGTTCGAAAAGCTGTTATTTGATATTTTTGTTAAGTTTTTTTTCAACCTAAAATTTTCAACATGGAAGTAAAAGAAGCGACTGGCAGGCTGGGTGTGTTGATCCCAGGTTTAGGCGCCGTTGCAACCACCCTGATCGCGGGGGTTGAGGCCGTCAAAAAAGGGATCGCGCAGCCGATCGGCTCTCTCACACAGATGGGCAATATTCATTTGAACAGGAAAAGTGGAAACAATTATCCGAAAATCAAGGAGCTCGTACCGTTGGCCAAGCTGGAGGATATTGTGTTTGGCGGCTGGGATGTGTATGAAGACAATGTATACCAGGCGGCGAGCAGGGCGAAGGTATTGGAGCCCCACACGTTAGAATTATTGCGGCCGCAGCTGGAAGCGTTGAAGCCGATGAAGGCGGTCTTCGACAAAAGCTATATCAAGAATCTGGACGGCACGCATGTGAAGGATGCGGCTACGAAATATGAACTGGCGAAGGCATTGATGGATGATATCGCGCAATTCCAGGATACCCGCGACTGTGACCGCCTGGTGATGGTATGGTGCGGGTCGACCGAGAAATACACGGAAGTTGCGGAAGTACATGAGAGTCTGGGCGCGTTCGAGAAAGGGTTGAAGGAAAACGATCCGCGGATCGCTCCGAGTATGATCTATGCCTACGCCGCGCTCAGGCTTGGCGTCCCCTTCCTGAATGGTGCACCCAACCTGACGGTAGATATCCCTGCGCTGGTTGAACTGGCCAAGCAAACGGAGACACCGATCGGCGGCAAGGATTTCAAAACGGGTCAAACATTGATGAAGACTATTCTGGCGCCCGGCCTGCAGGCCCGCGCACTGGGCGTGAAAGGGTGGTTCTCTACCAACATCCTGGGTAACAGGGATGGATATGTGCTGGATGAGCCCGATAATTTCAAAACAAAGGAGGTATCAAAGCTTAGCGTGTTGGAGGATATCCTGCGCCCCGACCTGAGTCCTGAGCTCTATGGCGAGCTGTATCACAAGATCCGGATCAACTATTATCCGCCGCATGGGGATAACAAGGAGAGCTGGGATAATATCGACATCTTCGGCTGGCTGGGGTATTCGATGCAGATCAAGATCAATTTCCTGTGCCGCGACTCGATCCTGGCTGCGCCATTAGTGCTGGACCTCGCGTTGTTCGGAGATCTGGCAAAACGGGCGGGTCTCAGCGGGATCCAGGAGTGGCTGTCGTTCTATTTCAAGTCACCGCAGCATGCGCCGGGGTTCCGTCCCGAGCATGATATCTTCAAGCAGCTGACCGTGCTTCAAAACGCGTTGAGAAAGCTGATGGGTGAGGAGCTGGTGAATCCGGAAGGACTCACGTTTGCTGAGGAAGAAATAACGGCATAATGTCGCGGGTCCACCGGCTCATTTCCACCTGCCTGGGGATCGGTTATATTCCCAAAGGAGGCGGTACGGTTGCGGCTTTGGTTTGCTGTGTAGCCTGGTATTTCGCCTGGCGCGGTGGAAATGAGCATTTTTGGCTGCCCTTGTCGATCACGTTGGGTTTGCTGTTCCTTGGGGTCTATAGTTCCGGAAAGGTTGAACCGGAGTGGGGGAAGGACAGCTACCGGGTCGTCATCGATGAAGTAGCCGGCATGTGCATTACCTTATTATTCGTACCCGTCCGGTGGCCGTACCTGCTTGCCGGATTGCTGCTATTCCGATTCTTTGACATTGCGAAGCCCCTCTTTATTCGGAAAATGGAAAACCTGAAGGGGGGTTGGGGCGTTATAATGGATGATGTTCTCGCAGGAGTATATGCTAACCTGCTTCTGCAGCTTATAGTATTTGCCACTTCTTTTGTAAAAACACCATGATCACTTTTACAAAAGCGCAACTGGCCTCCCTGGTGGCGACAGGGGTCGACTTCCTGGTGACCTACCTGTTGATCCATTGGGCGGGAGTTCCTTCGACGGCAGTCAGTGGGAGAGTGACGCTCTATGGCGTTACGGGAACGATCTGCGGCGGAGTTACTTATTTTCTGATCGGGCGTCACTGGGTATTCAGTGCCC
>DASZJO010000036.1:0-61118 GCA_035948015.1 Puia sp. | reverse complement strand
GGGGAGTAGGTGGGTGGGGTGCTCAGGCTCACCGAAAATGAAATGATATCCTTAGAATGGCCGATTATTTGGGAGGAGGTAGAGGGTGAATCGGTGGTGGGGTTTCGGGATTTAATTTGGGATATGGATCTTGAATTTGAGGACGAGGAGATTTAATTAAATGTCTAAGAAGAAATTCTTGATCACATTGAAACGTGAGATTCTCCATTGCGTTAGATCCCCCGGTAAACCCTAAACCTATACTGCCAAGATAATACCCGGTCGACAAGAAAAGATTAAGGCAGCCCTTCCCTTCAATATATAAGGGGTGCGAGTCAACCCCCATTATTTTATAGGCATCGGGTAATTTAGGCGAATCCTTTTCGCCATTTCCTCGACTAAAACTATCTAAGCCGTTTACCCATTTGCTCCGCGAAATATATGACCTGATCGAATCTATTGTTCTTTGATCAGCGTAATATACCTTAACCATTCTTGAATCCTTACCTTTCAAATAGTCAGCTTGAGAATTGCTCGACGTAATGAGAACACTTTCTCGACCACGTTGATCAGAACCAATATATATGAATTGGAGATATTGTTGGCCTGCCGCGACGGTCATAAGCCCGCATACCAAAGGAAGCAAAAGTATGAGTTTCATGTTAGTATGGGTTTTTAGTTGCGTTATATCCATTTATGCTAGCCTGCGTAGTGGCGTTAGGAGATGCTGAAAAAGATACCGGCCATGACCAGACTGCTCCATTGTTTGCCGTGTAACCCCAATTTACGCTAAGGACTGGCGTAGCCATCCCTTGGCTATCAAAGCCAACAAGGGTTGCCTGTGCGGCCCAGCTAATATTAAATCCGGTTGTTCCTGGAGCATCAACAAAATAGGTTCCGGGCGCATTGGCATAAATCGACGTCGTCAGATGTGGATCGCCAGACTCGAAATAAAAACCGTTAAAATTTGGTGCATCAAGTCTCCAACCATTATCATTTGAATTTACGTCTTGAATCCATTGGTACGAAGTATATCCAAGGTCTGAAGTATTGACGCCGATTCTCATGATATCGCCATGGTAAATATCGTCTGAACCCTCTACGATATTTCCGTAGACAGCTTGATCTGACACAGCAAAAGAGACACCATCGAACAGATATCGTACCCATACTGGGGGAGGAAAGGGGCTGCCTGCATCAGTCGCGTTATATGCAATTGCATCTCCCACGTCATCCGGGTTCACCCCGTCAAGGGTGTTGCCTGTTGCATCTGTGCTATTGGTAGTACTATTGCTTCCGCCGTCGCCGCTGTCGCTTGGGCCAACTAGTGGACACGAGTTATCTCCGCCCCCGACACCACCTCCCGCGGCACCAGATCCGTCACCTCCTCCTCCAACACCTCCCGCGCTGGCACCAGATCCGTTACCCCCTCCTCCAACACCTCCTGCGCCGGCACCAGGTCCCTTACCTCCTCCCCCACCACCTCCTGCGCCGCCGCCGCCGGGACCGCCGGGCGCATAAGCATCGTTAAACCCGTTATTACTAGGGTATGCCGGATTTAGGTCGGTTCGACTTAACCCACGTGTATCGGCAAATAGCACTGGATTGTCCATACAATAAGCATACGTCGAGGCAGATCTTGATCGGTCTGCCAGCGGATCGATCTGGGCGAATCTTCCCAACTGCGGGTCATAGCTCCTGAAGGTCGTCTCATACAATTCCAGACCTAATCCATCGTTGAATTCCTTATTTTGCAACTCGGCCCCGCCATCATAGCGATACTTATTTTCTGGATATTGTGTTTTGATTGCCTTATCACTTATTCCTGCCATGGTGAGTCCGTACGGATAGTAATGATTTTCTTCCAACATCGGTCCTTGCTTGTATTGTACAGAGAGGTTGTCGAAATAGACATCCCAACCGGTTGTTTCATTGCTTACCCAAATATACAAATATCCTGATCTATTTAAAGCAATCGGGCCGCCAGGAGCTACTAAGTTCATTGAGCCTGCGGGATATGTGGAGCTGGCCGCCAAAACCGACCCGCTGAGCGCACTAACGTAATTGAACTGGTCGTCCAGGAAAATCCAGTTTATATAGGCTTTCGGGAACCCAGTGTGAGCGGTGTCGTAGGTGCTTAGGAAACCGGATAACCCTGTGTAAACAGTACCGCTGCTGCCGGTTAAGTTGCCAAAATTTCCATGTGCTGCGCCTGTGAGATTGACTAAACCATTGCCTAGTGAGGTCAATACGTCACTAAATGAACTATTGTTGGTGCTACCGCCGCCAGGAGTAACGTAATAGCATTGCACGCTAAGGTTGACCGTGTCGCCGCTCATAACTTTTAGGAGCAAGTTGGGTCCAACTTTTTGTCCTCCCGCGCTTGTCGAATCCACTTTAGAGACACTATCGTTTGGGCTAGTATATTCAAACCGGATATTATTTAGAATATTGGTATAATTGGGCATGGACGTCCAAGCAACCGAGGTATTAGCGATATTTCCGAATAGCTGCAGCTCCGTTGCCCGATAGGCATATTCCATGGTGGCCAGGTAATTCGTTGTGTCACGCTCTTGCGTCAAAACCGTGCGCGTATTTCCGAGATGGTCCCGTTCGAAGAAATCGTATTCAAATTTATATGCGGTCGCGCCATTCGTGTATTTGTGGTAGGCCCACCTCGCCCTGCCCTCTTCATGTGCTACAAATTGGAGCGTATCGGTGCCCGAGGTCGGATTCGAAAGCGGCGCAGTCCTCTGATAAACGAAGTTGGAAAGGTATGTGATTGTTGTTACCCGCTGGGCTAAACTGTCCGTAATCACCTTTACCAATTTAGTGCCGCTTGCATCGTAGGTGTAGGCCACGTTGCCTTCTCCTTTAATGTGCACTAATTGAGGCAGATTCAAGAAGTTATAAGAGATAGTGTCAATATTTTTGTTGTTGTCGTGCGTTAGCCTGCCATTTCCATCATAGTTGTAATCGGTTGAGAGTTTAGTAGCAGGGTTATAATGAAAATCCTCCAGCTTTGTGGTATCGTTATTAGCTGCATCCACCACACCCATAAGAACATTACTGGAATCGCTGCCCAAGTAACTGTATGAGAGTGAATCAATCGGAGCAGAACCACCCACCGTAAATCCCCGCTGGGTCATGGTTAGCAGGTTACCGTCAGCATCATAGCTGACGTTGCTCACCGAAAAGTCAATTTGATTCTTATCCCAGGAAGAACCGCTGGTATTTTGTAAAAAGGTTGCGGAAGTCACTCGGTTCGCAGGGTCATAAGTAAAGTCATATTTCCGGTTGATTTGGCTGCCGGCGCTTTTCCACACAAATCCTTCAATATTTCCATTAAGCTGGGGATAAAGATAGGTATTGCCCGAAGCAACGGAGGCCGTATTATTATAGCCAATTTCAATTCCAAAATAGTGATTGGCTGTTCCAGCAACATAGTTCTTGTTAATGCCAGTCAGCCATCCCCGAATATTGTAACTGTAAATCATGCTATCCACTAGGTTTCCCAGATACTTGCTGGTAGTTCGGCCTAGCTCGTTGTACTGAATACTGTCAATTAGTTGATCACTTGCAGAATTATCAATGTTCTTCCAGACATGCCGCAGCCGAAACCGATGATCATAGTCCATTTTCGTCAACACAATATGATTCTGACTGGTATTAAGCGCCTTCTTATGATTGAGCATGGTTCTTAATACCGCTCCTCCAAAATTATATTGCACGGTTGCTGTGTCTATCGAACCGGTGTAATTGGAACTCTGGGTTTGGATTGTCCGACCCCGGTCATCATAGAAAACCGAGGAATACAAATACTGACTCGATCCACTGGCTGAGACCACTAGTTTCATTGAACCTGTTTGTGCCCCTCGGGTGATGGAAAAAGGCGTGATCTGTACTGCATGGGTTGGAGAGGTATTGTAACTTGTTATGAAATAGCTGCTATTGCTCGTATATGTTGTCGCCATTGAGGAGGCGACAGGCGCGCTATATGCGGACACCCAACTATAATCGTCATAAAAATTCTGGCTTATCAGCTGATTGGTATAGGAACTTACTGTCGGAAAATTGGTGCTATAGTACGCCAATGAATCGTAATGCGCCAGACTGTCATAATAGGTTGGATCAGTGATAAAGCCACTGGAATCGATGCGATTCTCTGAATCATATTTGATATACATCCATTTATGTTGGCTCCGCATCATGGAATCCTGATTCATGGCCAATCTATTCCGGGAGTCATAAACCGACCAAACCTGCCCCGCACCGGGAATCTTTTTAATGGCGATATGGCGACGGCCGTCATATTCGTACCTAAAACAGAGTTGATTGGCGATAGTTTGGTTAATCGACCAGCTACCATTAATCAGCACAACGGCCTGCGGTTGAATAATCACTCGGAGATTTTGCAAGGAATCGTAAACAAAGTATGTGCATAACCACCCAAAGTGTCCACTTGAAGGAGAGGTGTTTATTTGAGTCTTTTTAAGTATGGTTCTTCCAAATTTATCAACATATTTCACTGTCTGGTGACCTTGGTCATCGACTGAGACGTTCTTTAGCAGCTGACCGGCGCTGTATGCACCGGCATGTACGGGTAGGCTTAACTGGGTTGAGTTGATTGTCCAAAGCTGTACGCTATCAGATGCTGTATTAATAAGGTATTGAACCACCTTGCCGTTGCCGCCGCCAATCCAGCTATTTCCGGGAGCATAGGAGACAACCGGCCTGCCGAGCTTTGACGCTTCAAAGTTGACTTGTCCGTAATAGACGTTCTCTCCCGGGAATTGCGCCGAATTAAAAGCTTCCTGGTCCTGTAAAGCCGTCGGTTTAAAATTCCCGTCATTTGTCGTCGCCGTATACGGCAAATAATCGGTCGCCTGCCTGCCGAAATTATCATATACTACCGGCTCAACCATATCATTTTGAAGGGGACTTTGCTGATTTTCGACAGTCTGAATGGGCCTTCCCAGTCCATCAAGGTACTTCGTTGTTTGAGCCACGTCATACGCGCTCGTGAGGCCGTCTGCCGTGACGGTATCTGTTACGCCCGCTTTCAAGAGATCCCGTATCCGGATGAAATTATAATTCGTCGTGGGTGTTCCAATTACAATTTCGGCTGAATTGGTTCTTTCGGTATCTGTCCCGCAAATCGCCTCCCGTCGGTACCAGGTAGTGCTGGTTAGCGTTCCGGGAGAATAGTCAAGGGAGTTGCTTCCGGAGATGTTGGACCAGGTTGTCCCATCCGTTGAGCTCTGCCACAGATAATAAAAACTTCCGCCGCAGGTGCCGCCGGTAGCGGCATTCCCTGATAACGTGCCTGGGTTGGCACCCGACGTAATCACTAAATAGGGCGGCGAGATAGTGCCTGGGAAGACCTCTGGTCTCACTATCAGTTCGGCAGGAGAAGATGTTACAGAATCGCCATAGCTATACTGGATTACTTCATACCAGGTAGAGGCAGTTTGTGCCGTTGGGGTATAGCTAGCACTAGTAGCACCCGCAATATACGTGTATGGGCCGCCACTCGCGGCCGACGACAGCCAGGCATAAGTATAAGTGCCGGTTCCACCCGTTGTCCCGGAGACCGAGAACCCGGACGTGGGCGCCTTATCGAAATTCACCGTAATGCTAGACGGGCTGATCGTTCCTGAGACCAGGGTCGGGTATACAGTCACCGTGTCGATATTTGACGTATAGGCAGATTGCGTGTAGTCAAACGCTTCCCGTTTGTAATACGTGGTCGCCGTCAGGATTCCCGGTTGATAATTTTGATTAGTAGCCCCCGAAATAGACGGCCAACTCGTGCCATTGGTGGAAGAATACCATTGATAGGTATAGCCAGCACAATTTCCGTTGGTTGGAAAGGAAGCGTTGATCTGAGCCGGAGTGGTACCGGTATAAATATTCTGGTGAGTTGGCGCGCTGATTGTTCCACCTGTGAGCAACGGCCAGGTGACAGTCACAGTCTTCGGTGCTGCCGAAGCGCCGTTGGCGGTGATCGTGGAACTACTGCAATTACACTGATTGAAATAAATGGTTACGCTTGTCGAAGTGGAACTTTGTATAGTGCCGCAGGTCACGGACCAGCTCGTACAGCTGCATGACGTCAGGGTGTATGTCTGTGTCGATAAGAGGGTGACGCTGCTGGGTCCGGATATCGTGCAACCTACCGGCGGCGGCGGTTGAGCCTCGGCAAGGTTAGCACTCATTAAAGTAAGCGTCAGCAGTAAAAACTGGCCCAACTTCGCCGAAAAATATTTTGTCATAACGTATAGGTTATGTAATTTTCGTCATAATTATTCCACCGTCTCACCGATGGTATGGTATTGAATCGTCTTGATGATATTGCGGTCCTGGTCGAGCACGACTTTCAGCCGGCCAAAAGGATCATATTGGTAATAGGTCGCCCGGTTGTCCGCGTCGCATTTGGTAGAGATTCCGACTAAGGGTGTATACGTATAAGTGACCATTTGCGCATTAGCAGGATAAAGCCGCAGCTCGTCAATATTGCCGGTGCCGGTGATGCTGACACTGGTCTGGCCGGTGATCTTGTGCTCAAAGTAACTCCAGCCATTGATCCTCTTCCCCTGGATGGGATAACCGGCAATAGTTCCGGCAATCGAATAAGCCGAGCCATTGCTCGTCCAGTAGGAAACAACGTAAGTAGTTGTGCTCGTTAATCCACTCTTGCTGATGGTATCGTTGTGCATCGACTGGCTGTTAATCCCACTGACGCCACCCGGATTAAGTCCGCCGCCCTTGACCGTCCAACCGCCGGTGCCGTCGGCCTCAAAAGAGGTATAGGCTATATCCGCCGGAGAGGCATTGCTCACTTCTGCAATCGGATTGGAATGCCGGTAGTCCCAGATATAGCTCACCGGAATATCTGAGGCCTTTGTAGCTACACTAAGGTTAGTATTCCCATCATATTGTAGTTGCTCCTTCCGGACATAGTGCGCGTCGCTCAGCAAACTACTGTACAATCCACCCGAAGTAGTCTCATTGCTTAAGCTTTCAATAGGGGACGTTGTTTCAATTGCATAGGTAGTGTCGGGCTTGAAGATCGACTGGTTATATTGCGTTATGGACCCCGAAATCAGCAGCGAATCTGACGAATTTTGCTTTAACCAGGTCTGGCGTTCTATAACCGGCGCCAGCACATGCTTGCTCACCATGTTACCGGTTATCCCCGACACATAGTCTTCGGGATATTTGTATTTCTGAACCACTGTCTCACCATCCGATCCTTGCGCCTCCGAGCAAGTAAGATTTCTGGTATTGGTATTAAAAAAGTAGTTTGTTGTTGTCACCAGGCTGTCTCCGTTCACATCATACTGAGTCACCTGCTGCGAAGTGGGACGGACCCAATAAGTACTCCAGCTTAAATCGGAATGGCCATACGAATACCAGACTTTTGGGTTGTGCGTACTGCTTAAATTTTCTACACCCATATAGGGGCTACTAGTAAATATATCTGAAGTGTCACTTGAATAGGTATATGAACTGATTGTCTTTTTTATAGGGGTAAAGACATTCGTGTTGACCGTATTCAGATAATCGACACTCTCGGTCTCCCGGATGTCAGGCACAAGTTCAGGATATTCGGTAAAATAATGGTCTGTTTTATGGGTCTCTCCATTTGAAGTAATGGATTCCGTAACCTTGGAATAGTAGAAAACAGGGTTGGAACTACCAATCCCGCCGCTTGTATTAGTGGCGGCGTATATATTGTAATTAGTTGTTGTGCCCGAGTTCACGATCGAAAATGTTGGCCCATTATAATTGGGAACATTGGTCAATATGCCGGACGTGGTCGAACCATTATCCTGAAGGTAGGCGTAATTCTTCTGGAAAACTGGGTTTGGATTGACGCCATCAAACGCTGAGGTGCTTAGTAGACAAAGGCCCGGCCCATTATTGACCCCCCCGACCGAGCTATTGTAAAACGTATTCTGTTGGTACTGGAAAGCAGTATATCCTCCACTTGGATTCACTATAGTGTCTAATAATCCATACTGCGAATAGGTCGTGTTTGGACCTTTGTTAACGCCAGAACTAAATGAAGCTCCTGACGGGGGCGCCGGATTATAATATACGCTGGTGGGCGGCGGCAAAATCGAGGAATTGTTCCCGGCGCCATTATAATATCCCCAATAGTCCGTGCCTCGCGTGTATTTTGGGGGAAAACCGACGCCCGAAGAGTTTAACGCGGTATCAAATTCGTTGATATATTTGAAGGTATAGGTTAGGGAATCAGCGACGATCTCGGGATTGATTGAACTAATGGTCTTTAATTCAAGTCGCTCATATGCTTGCGGGTTAAGAGATGAGGCTCCAAAATACCTATACGACATGAAATTCCTTTTAACCGTATCGCTAGTCAAACTGTCTATCACATCGATCTCCCGAAGCCTCGGCAGCGTGCCATTGACATCTGTCCGCGCAACCGGATCCAATACGAAGGATACCCGGCTATTCCTGCAAACGATTGACTGC
The DNA here is from genome assembly GCA_035948015.1 of Puia sp. Taxonomy (GTDB): domain Bacteria; phylum Bacteroidota; class Bacteroidia; order Chitinophagales; family Chitinophagaceae; genus Puia. The sequence continues at coordinate 52,634 of DASZJO010000036.1, read as the reverse complement.
AGTACCTGAGTCGTGATTGAAGGGAAGGGGAGATATTGATTAGGGTCATATCCTAAATCGGACTGCCCGGTAGTTGTCGAGAGTGCATAGGAGGTTTGATAGGAGTTCAATGCTTGTTTCCAGGTCTTTGAAGTGTAGTTAAATTCAATCGTGTCCCCCTGCAATGAAATGATCTGTGTTAAATACCACGAAGAAGTGTAAGATTGGGGTATAGAGTCCGGGCCGCCATAATAGTAATTCGTGGTCGTTTCCTTAGCTCCGAAGGTGTATTGCACCCCACCTTCCGTAGTGATCACCATATTACTGGTTGGACTGGGCCAGCTAATACTCAACTCCTTGTTGTATGATATTAAATAAGCCTTCCCGTTGATCCAAAAAAATTTGTCACCTATGCCGTTAAATTCCGCATCAAATATGTCAGGAGCCATATCATACGAATTATTTCCGTAAGCCAGATTGGGATTGTAGGCACGTTGCAGAAAGCTATCTACATTACCATTGAGCCAAATGCTATCGTAAAGATTATACTGACCATAATTATACCCCGAGTTTTGGATCCCGTCGATATTCCCTTCCACCGTTCTGCTGATAGAACCTCCAGCATTCAAGTTCCAGCCAAGCCCAACCCATCCAGCATCTCGTAAAGGAAAAAGGCCATTGCTATTGTAGCTTAGACTGATTGGCACAGTTAAAGACCCGCATTTCATTGTGTAGATTGGAATATTCACAGATGGAATCCCGGTGTAAAGAGCTGTAGGATCATCTGTATAGCTTTGAGCATCTTGAGAATTCGGTGAAGGTGGTACGAAACTTTGACTTACTACCTGGCTTGGATAAGTGACAGTCTGTGCACAAACGGTTAACCGCTGAGCTAGCAAGAAAATAACCACGCAAATTCCAAAGACTTTATACTTTCTCATAAAATCGATTGTCAATGTGAATACATTCAAAAGCCATAACCGACCCGGAAGATTACAGGTGGCTGTTGCGGAACCTGTGAATAGCTGAGAAAATCCCACAGAAATTCCACCTGGGTCTTCTTGAAAAACGAGCTCTTCAGGGATATTGTTTTGGCGATCCCGATCAGGCCGCTTTGGGTCCAGTTCTTTAATTGCGGAACATCCTTGAAAGCTGCGAAAGGCTGCAAGTAGTTCAGCTCATAGCCGCCTGTCAGGCTGAAGCTTTTTTTAAGGTGAATGTCGACGTACGATCGAATGCCGATGCCCTGACTTGAGAAAGCAATGTGTTGCCAGCCGGTTCCCAGGCCTATTTTGTAGCTTGCTCCAATACCCACGCTGTTAGAGTGGCCCAGATCGTATCCAAGGGATAGCCCGACATCGCTGTAGTTGGGGAAGTAGTACGTGCCTTGTGTTGTCTGGAAATTAAATCCATATTGGAGACGCTTTAGAAAGGTCTTGCTATGCTGATCTGAGGGCTTGAAGTCCGGGACGTCGTCCATGCCACTACTGCCTCCTCCTAACTTACCAAGCTTGTTTTGCAGCTTCGCGATATCCCCCTTAGCGGTATTGATACTATTTTGCAGGGATGCAGCCCCAGCAGGTGACGATCCAATCTTTGACTGGATCATCGCCATTACCTGTTCCCGGGTCTGCAACCCTTCCAGGCCTTTCGAAGTCCCGTAATCCGGCGGTACCCCCAATAATCCGGCGAGGAAACTATTCTTCTTCATAAAACCCGAAAATGCAGGCACCTTGTTCAACAAAACCAGCGCGGTTTGCTCCATCTTGCTCGGATCATTCAGCATTGCCCGATAGGTCCGGACCTGGTCTGCATAATAATAAGCTTGCTTTTTATAGCCGGCAACGGCGTTCGTTATCCCCGACGAGAGATGAGTGAAACTGCTTACCGTTTGCTGGATCTGCGCCTTGCGGGACTGGATGAATTGCTTAACCGCATCTGCTGCCTGCAATTTGGCCTGCAATTGCTGCAAGCTGGCTAACGAAGCCTGCATCTTCGCCCGCAAAGCCGGATTGGTTTTCACCAGGTCAGGGTTTTTATTTAGAAAAGAAAGCGCCACTTGCAAACTATCCACCCGGGCCAAGTATTCCGGCCCCATTGAGGTAAAGACCCTCGAGCTGTCCTGCCGGAACTTCAGTATCAACGCGGCATATTGTTGCTTAGGGTCCCGGGGATACAACGTAGCTGCTTTGGCGGAATCCGTCCTATACAACTCGGCTCTGAGCTTTCCTTCTTTTCGGGCCATTCGTTGCAAATACTTTTCGGTTTGCCGGGTAAGCTGCCGATTCAAGCTTGAAGTCTCCCGGTTGACCCGGCTGAAAAATTTCGACGGGAAACTCGTCAATCGGGTAATTGTCGAATCGGCGGTTTGGGCAAAGGTGACCGTCACGGCAAGGCATAGTGCAGCCGCAAGGCATATAGCCTGTTTATGAGACATGGAAAGAGATTTCAGTAGTTATCTACTGTCAGTAAATCGAGTTACACTTATTGAAGGGAAATAAGACAGTGAGGATCGTCGAAAATGAGCGTGCAACATGTTGCGCACCCGCTGGTGGCCGCGTTTCATGGTAGCTGTGGGGTTTTAATTGAATGGTTATTGATTCGTGCGTCGTGACAGGGCTGCCGTTTGCAGAGGGAAGGATTGCTGTTAACGATGATAACGAAGTAAAGAAATGTATTTGTTAATTCCTAGTGGTGACCAAAAGTTTTTTTCTAAAGTTTATAAGTGTGCGCATTTAAACAATAACTGTGTCCACTCAACGCATAACTGTGAACTGCTCCCCCGCAATTTGAACCAAGGATTGAAGAAAACACTTAGTTAGTCAAAATCAGGTGTTTTCACGGGTTGTCTTTTTAGAAAATTATTCGTAATACACTCTTCAACGGTCTTCTACCAATATCCTGTATAAATTAAATCACCTTGCTGAATTGGCGGCTCAATTTGAATCGGACTAACACGCCACTTCGTGATCGCTCCGACTCAAAATGTGCTTGTCACGCAGTCATAAAAACTGTATCTTTACCCGTATGGAACAAAGGGTCTATCGGTTATTGCAAAATTTAGATGTCCTGCCTGAATTGGGCAGGCAACGTTGCTTTGAACTGGGGAATCCGTTTTTTTTTAAGGATGCTGCTGACAAGAATGAGCCTGGAAATGAGACTGGTGCGTACTATCGAAAAGAGCTGCCTACCGGTGAACTGTATCTCGTTAAAATGCACGTCAAGCATGGAACGGGGCAAAGTTATCAAATTGAGGATACGGTGATCCGGAGAATCAGATGAATCATCCCGAATTCATATTTATAACAGGATGCAATGCGGCGGGCAAATCCAGCCTGATCAGAACGCATCTGAGCGAGTATCCAGACTATCAGGTAATTATGACCGACGTATATAAATCGAGATCCCGGGGAGTCTTTCTGGATACCGTTAAAGACCGAAAGGACATCATGTTGGAGACGCCTTTCAATAACGAAACCTTTAAGGATTTTGCAAATATAGCGAAGAGTGCAGGGTACGAAACGTCTCTGATAGTATTGTTTCTAAATAATCCTGCCGAATCTTTCGAGCGGGTTGCTGCGAGATCGGCTCTGGAAAATGGTTTATATATTCCCGAAGACGAGGTTAAATACAATTTTACAGAGAACCTTAAAAATGTTTCGAAATATTATTTTTACTTCGATAAGGCGTTTTTCATCTATACTGGAGTGAAGAACTTGAACCAGCACATCATGACTTTTGCGAAAGGTAAGTTAATGGAGTACAAGTCCAATGATCTGGACTTTATTCAACGGTTCGCCGGATATGCTTTTAGCATTGATCGAATGAGCAAGGATGATTTGGATATTACAGCAGCCAATGCGCCATTTCTTTCGGATAAATTGGAGCCCCGTCACCAGCATAGGATGTGATTTCGCCCATAAGACTTTTGTCTTTCAATAGCTTTAGCCCGCCTCTCGGCGGGCTTTTTCATGTTCAGTCTGGAAGGTATTTTACCCAAGTTGTATAATAGTTGGGTGATATCTATTTTTAAAAAATAAAAATGTTTACCAGATTTGTGTGGAGAAACAAAAGCACATGTAGATCAACGTTAGTCTAGTTATTTTGATGTTGGGCGCGGTGGCAGTCTGGAAGGTGCCGGAGTTGAGAGACCATTCGGCGGTCCTGCTGTTGTTGATACACATTTTAGGAATGCTTGAAAAGATCTCGAGGGGCAAGGAGGGGCATGGTGGGTTGAATTAATTGGGGTGTATGGCGAGTGAGTTGCATTTGGAGACAGTGGATGGAGGGACATTGGATTTGCTGAAGCGGCTGATGGCGGACAGGCAGCTGGAAGACTTCAACCTGTTGGGCGGCACGGCGCTAGCGTTGCGCCTGGGGCATCGGAAGTCGGTGGATCTCGATCTGTTCAGGCTAACGGAATTTGATTCGGGACAGGTGGCGGAACATCTGAAAGAGCGGTATAACACCGAAATTCGCCAAGAGATTGAAAGTGCCGTATATGGGAAGATCGGAAACGTTAAGATTGACATGCTGACTGATCCGAATCCTTTGGTCGACAAGGTCGAAAACACAGCGGGGATAAGGATGCTTTCTCTTCGCGATATCGGTGCGATGAAGATGATAGCCATTTTTGACAATGGTGGTCGTTTAAAAGACTTTGCGGACATGTATGCGCTTCTTGAAAAGCACCCGCTTAATACGTATCTGGAGTATGCGCGCCAGAAATACCCGGGTATAAACCTGGGCGTCCTGAAACAATCTTTACTTTATCACGTCGATGTTAATTTAAACCAAAAGGTCGAGTATATAGGAAAGCCAGTGGATTGGCATACGATCGTCAATCGCCTTCGCGAGGCATTTTATACTCCCGGAAAGGTCTTTGAAGAGAACATCAAATTGAAGGGTGACCAGCGCACCATTAAGACTCGGCGATTGCGAAGAGGTCATCGCCCGGAATAGATTTCTTCAAGCGGTAAAAAAATAATTTAACTTTACAATATGGAAACTTTTCCAAATGCATCTGGTTATAAGGCACCATCAATATAAGAATCTCTCCATTAAACTTCTGTCACGGCAGGCTACGCTACCGATGATCTAAAGTTGCCTATTTTTTCTGACCGATACGACGATCCAAATTCCATCCGCTATCGCCCCGGCGGCACAGCCGTAGGCTATCAGTACATTACTGCCGGTATCCGTCAACATTTCCCGCGAAAGCAGCCAGTATCCGGTAACGGCCAGCGCGCAGATCCAGGCGCCCAGCATATAATAGCTGCTGATCCGGGTGACCCTCGCCAATGGGAGGAAATGAAGCCCTGCGACCAGCGCAAACGCGGGCACCAGCCATTCCTCACGGCCAAGGTGGAGGAGTGTCATCCAGGTGGCCATGATGGCTACTCCCTCGAAAAGGAAGATACCCACATACAACCGGAAACGCTTCTTTTTTTTCAGCGCTTCAGACGCCGGCTCGCTGCCGGGCTCGGGCAGCTCATCTTCCAACTCATACAATTTAATCGACTGAAGTCCAAGTATAACCGCCGCCGTGATCACTATGACGGCCGCCACCACATAATCGCGGAAATGCCACGAATATTCTCCGATCATTACCCAGGCCATCGCAAATAAGATCATGTGGTAGACCTCCGCCCTGGCCCCCTCGAGGTCATTTCGATTCAATTGTTTCGCTTTCATTTCACAAATCTCCGCAAAAACTACGCTACGAAAAAATCGGGCCGGACAAAAAATGATGTAGGTTTGCGCGAAGTATGACTGTTCTGGTCTTCTCGGGATTAATATTCGCAGGCGCGCTGACCGCGGGACTGCTGGGGTCACTCACAGGCCTGGGCGGTGGAGTGGTCCTTATCCCGCTGCTTACCCTGCTTTTCAAGGTGGATATTCATTATGCCATCGGCGCCTCCCTGGTGAGCGTCATCGCCACTTCTTCCGGTGCGGCCGCAGCCTACGTCCGCGACGGCATCAGCAATATCCGGCTGGGGATGTTCCTCGAAGTGGCGACGACAATTGGAGCTGTCGCCGGCGCCTTTTTGGCTACCCGGCTTTCGACGGCGCTCATTGCGATCGTCTTCGGGGCCGTCCTTGTCCTATCCGCTTTTTTGTCTTTCTTCAAGACCCAGGACAACCTGGTAACCGGAACAGGCAGCCGGTTCGTCCGGCTCCTTAAATTGGCGAGCAGTTACCCGGTCCCCGGCGGAAGACAGGCATATACTGTAAAAAACGTGATCGGCGGCTTCCTGGTGATGAATATAGCCGGTGTATTGTCCGGACTGTTGGGTATCGGTTCGGGGGCGTTGAAGGTATTGGCGATGGACAATATCATGCGCGCCCCTTTCAAGGTATCGACGACGACGAGCAATTTCATGATTGGAGTGACAGCTGCCGCGAGCGCCGGTATCTATTTGCAGAAAGGTTATATCGATCCGGGGTTGTCGATGCCGGTCATGTTGGGTGTGCTGGCGGGAGCGTTCGCCGGGTCGAGGATACTCGCAACCGCCAGGGTCCCGATGTTGAAAAAGGTTTTTGCGGTAGTGATCCTTCTGCTGGCGGTCGAAATGATCTATTCTGGCATTCATCATAACATCTGAGCTTGAACCCCGCTAAAAAGAAAATAACGGACGAGGATCTGGAGCGAATGATCGGGCAGCTGTTGCGCACCGGCGTGGTTGTCTCTTCAGCGGTCGTGCTGTTGGGCGGTATCATCTACCTCATCCGCCACGGCGGTCAGCAGCCGCAGTTCGGGAGCTTTCACGGGGAACCCGATAAAATGGTCTACCCAGCCGCCATGTGGCGGGCCATCTGGCGTGGAGAAGGCCGACCCCTTATCGCGCTGGGACTGCTGTTGCTTATCCTGACGCCGATCGCGCGGATCGCCTTTTCTATCTTCGGCTACCTACTGGAAAAAGACTATCTCTATGTGCTGATAACCCTGTTCGTCCTGGCAGTCATCCTTTGGAATTTCAAGTTTATCCTTTGAGGCTAACGGGCCAGTTTCCAATAAGACACACTACCGGCCTTTCGCTCATCGGTGGCTTTAAACAACAGCGTATCGCCTTTTTTGAGGTCGCCGAAGACTTCAACGCCCGCATCGGTAGTCATGCCCTGGCGGACATCGACCCATTCCGCTTTTCCGCCCTTGACCCGGATGACGAACTTCCGTTCCAGCGTAGTCGCGATTGCGCCCGGGGGCAGTATAAAAGATGGAGCGCTTCTTTCCAGTCTTAGCCGGGCCGACACAAATGTCCCTGCCTTTAACAAATGTTTGCTATTATCGACATCGAATTCCCACAGCTCGGTACGGGTGCCGGGATCGATGGTTTCGGTCTTTCGGGTGAGCACGCCCGTGAACCGCTGCTCAGGATAAGCGTCGACCGCGAAGGATAGGTCGCTATGCCCGGTGGCGGCAGCGACATACATCTCCGGGACAGCTACACGGAGCCGAAGAAGTTTGTTGTCCTGCACGGTCAGCAGCATGGAACTTGCGTTTACCAGGGCGCCGGGGTCCGCCTTTCTGGCTATGATAACCCCATTAAACGGAGCAGTTATATACAGATAGCCTGAGACTTCCTTATATGCTTTGGACTGCTGGCGAAGCGCCTCATAGGTCGCGCTGTCAGCAAGCATTTGATCGCGGCTGCTGATAAGGTCGACCGGTGCGACGATCCCCGGAGAAGCGGACATGGAGGCTTCATTTAAACGCCGGTATTTGTCAGCGCTGGCTGTATATTTTGCGCGGGCGGCTTGAAGCGCCGCTTCAGACCCGGCCACCTGGGTTTTGACCTCAGGAGCTTCGATAACGGCAAGCGTCTCACCCTTATACACCCGGTCGCCGATATCCACCTTCATTTCCTGCACATAGCCCTGGACCTTGGCGAATAAATCGGTTTGCAGGTAAGGCAGCAGTTCCGACGGGAGTTCAACCGCTTTTTTGAGCGTGTCGGTTTTGAGAAGGAAAACCTGCGCAGTGTCCGGGACCGGTGCTGTAGCGAAAGCTGCCCGGCTACCGTCTTTGGAACTATCACCACATCCGGATAAGAGCGCGGAGAATGTGAGGATTGCCAGGGGCCTGATGTCGAGTGAGTATTGCATATTCGGAATGGAGTATTGCAAGTTATGGAATGGAAAGTTGATCAGGTTGTTTGTCGTCCGGATAAAGCGATACAGGTCTATAGGCCTGCCTGCCCGCCAGCCATTGATAGATATGCGGTAAAAATATTAATACGCTCAGGGCGGAGAAGATAAGGCCGCCGATGACCGCGATCCCCAGGGGGGCCGTCTGATCACTGCCTTCCGAAATCCCCAGGGCCATCGGGATCATTCCGGCGATCATCGCGGCGCTTGTCATGAGGATGGGCCGTAACCGGTGGGCGGCTGCCTGGAGGTGAACATTTGTTTCGCCCGCCTTCCGGAGCTGCTCGGCATTGGTGATAAAAAGGACGGCGTTGGCGATCGCTACCCCCACCGCCATGATAGTCCCCATATAGGACTGAATGTTAAGCGTGGTGCCGGTTAGAAAAAGCAGGAATAGAGATCCTGCCACTACCGCCGGAATGACGGATAGGGTGGCCACGGCTACGCGGAAAGACTGGAAATAGATTGTCATTGCCAGGAAGATCACGACGATGGCGACAATCAAGCCGAATTGAAGACTCTGCAGGGTCTGTTCCAGGAGTTCGGATTGTCCCCGCAGCAGAATCCTTGCGCCGCTGGGAAGCTTTCCCATGTCGGCAATGGCCTTGCGGATCCTGGCATAGGTAGCTCCACGATCTTGTTGCTGAATATTGGCCGTAATAGTGATATAACGTTGCTGGTTCAGCCGGTCATATTCGCCGGGAACCGCGGCGTGTTTCCAGGTGGCCACTTCCGCGAGGTAATGTGTGGAACCGTTGGAACCCGACGAAATAGGCACCGCTTCCAATTGTGCCGTGCTGTTCATGCGGTAGTTGGGATACTGGACCTGCACCTGGTAAGCTGTTCCTGTAGTCCGGTCCAGCCAGTAGCTGGGAGAGGTGAATCGGCTCGATGAGGTGGCAGCCACGGTGGATCGGGCTATCTGATCCCCTGTAATGCCCAACTGACCGGAACGAACGCGGTCTACGTCCAATTTGATGGCGGGATAATCCAGTGGTGTGGCGATTTGAAGATCCCGCAGCTCCGGTATGGCGGATAACTTCTGCATCAGTTGTTGAGCTGTCTTTTTACCCTGATCGAGGTTCCGGTTGACTACGGCAATCTCAACAGCGTTATTGCTTCCGAGGTTGAGAACCTGCTCTGTGATATCTCCGGGCTCAAAAGATAACCTGGCGGCAGGCATGGCTTTGGCGACGGCGGCGCGCAGTTTTTCCCGGAATTCGGAGATGGGTATAACGCCGGTCTTCAGTTTGATCTTGGTGACGGATTCATTAGGTCCGCTCGTCCACAAGTGTATATAGTTGACGGGATAACTTGTCGGTTGGGTTCCTATAAAGGCGGAAGTGATCTCTACATTGCTTCTTCCTGCGAGACTATCCGTAAGCGCCAACAGGGTCCGGGTAGCTTCTTCCGTGCGCTCGAGCCGGGTCCCAACGGGCAGGCGCAGCCTCACCTGGGCCTGCCCGCTATCCGTATCGGGGAATAGTTCGGTCCCGGTAAAGCGGAACAGAACAGCCACTGAAACGACGGCAACGAGAATGAACAGCGTGGCAAATAAAGCATAACTGCTATGGAACCGCCGTCCCGCGCGGACATACCTTTCCTTTATGCGGTCGAAGCCGGTTGATTTCGGGCCGCCGATTTGACGTTTGAGCAGCCAATTCGATACGACAGGTACAAAAGTCTGGGACAGGAGGAAAGAAGCGATCATCGCAAACCCCACAGCCAGGGACAAGGGCAGGAACATCGCTTTCGGGACCCCATTCATAAAGAGGGACGGCACGAAAACGGCTAATATGCTTAACAGGATCAGCAATTTGGGCCCGGCAATTTCCAGACAGGCGTCGGCAATAGCGCGGCCCCTGTCTTTTCCCAATTCCTGGTGCCGGTGGATGTTTTCGATTGTGACTGTGGCCTCGTCAACCAATATTCCTACCGACAGCGCCAAACCGCCCAGGGTCATGATATTGATGGTCTGACCGGTAAGATAGAGAGCGGTAGCGGCGGAGAGCAATGCCAGCGGGATGGTCATTATAACGATCAGGGCACTACGCGCATCGCGCAGGAAGAGCAGCACGACAAGGCCGGTTAACAGCGCGCCCAGCCCCCCTTCGAATAGCACGGTTTTTAGCGAGTTGATCACATAACCGGACTGGTCGAATTCATAGCTGACTTTGATATCGTCCGGAATAGCAGCCTGCATATCCGGCAGCGCGGTCTTGACCCGCTGAACGACGTCCCAGGTTGAAGCATCTGCTCTTTTAGTGACCGGGATATATACCGATCGCTTGCCGTTGATCAGGGCATAGCTGCTGGTGATATCGGCGCCAAGGCTCACAGTGGCGATATCCCCGATATAGACAGCGGGCCCGCGGCCCAGCTGAAGGGGCACTTTCTGCAGATCCTGTACATCTTCTATGACACTGTTTTGCGGCGTCAGATAGGTGGAATCGCCAATGCTGACGTTGCCTGCGGGAGTGATACTGTTAAACTTTACCAGAGCCTGCACGAGCTGATCGGGGGAGAGATTGTAAGCGCGGATCTTTTCCGGATCCACGGTAACGACCACTGTCTTCTGATTGCCTCCGAAGGGCGGTGGTGCAGACACACCGGGCAAAGTAGAGAACATCGGGCGGACCCTGAACAAGGCCAGGTCAGCGATCTCGCCGAGGGACCGGCTTTCCGAACTGAACACCAGTTGGCCCACCGGCACACTGCCGGCATCGAAACGCATAATGAAAGGCGGAACCGTACCGGGCGGCATAAAGGCTCTTGCCCGGTTGACATATCCTGCGACTTCAGCCATGGCCTGGGCCATATCTGTACCTTCGTTGAATTCGATCTTAATGAGGGCTGCTCCCTGAATACTTCTCGAGTCAACATATTTGACACCGGTAATATATAGGAAGTGGTATTCATAATAGGAGGTAACGAACCCTTCCATCTGGTCGGGCGAGAGGCCGCCGTAAGGCTGGGCTACATAGACCGTCGGCAGACCAAGGCGGGGAAAGATATCGACTTTGGTATTGCGAATGGCCAAATAAGAAAAGAAAAGGATGGCGACCACCGTCACCAGGATCGTTATAGGATGTCGCAGCGCCGAAATGATAAGCTTATTCATGATCCACTACGATTATTTCAACTGATCGGTAAATAAATTTAGATTGCCCTTTGCTACTCCAATATCCAGTAAGGATCTCCAGACCTGCAAATAGGCATTCGCTTCCATCGTTTCTGCATTTAGCAATTGATATTGCCCCTGCGTGAGCTGAGTATAATCGGCCAGACCGCTTTTGTAGCTGAGTTCCAACCCCTGGTAGGAAAGCCGGGCCGCCCGGGACTGGATTGGCGCTTCCTGAGCTACAAGCAGACTATGCTGATAATTAGACTCTGCGGTTTCAACCTGTCTTTGCAGGTTGATGGCGATCTGGGACAGCTGATCCTGATCAGACCTCAGCAGGGCCTGGTATTGCTTCTTTTGAATATTAACCGAAGAAAATTGAAGGATCGGTAAGCTTAGTTGAAAACCAGCGGCCAGGTTGCTGCGCGTCAGGGCCCAACCCTGCCCTTTGTCAATCGCTCCACTGGGCTCGATGCCCGAGCCGCGGGAATAGCCGTTGGCCCAGAGATTGAAGGTCGGGCGCCAGCCGCGCTGGATTTGTTTCAGGTTTGCAGCACTCAGCGAAACCTGTGCCTGATAATATTTATAGGCAGGGTTTTGAGCATAGCCGCCAGTGGTATCGGGTATTGCAGGCAGCCGGGATGCCATAAGTGTATCTGCAAAGACGAAACCGTCCGGTGTTCCGGGAAGGCCGGTCAGCCGGCAGAGTTCCAATACCTGCGCCTGATATATACTTTCCGTGTTTAGCCTTTCCATCACCGCCTGCGCAAGAATGGACTGGAATTGCACGGTATCAAGACCCGGCCGCAACCCTTCCTTGGCAAGCACGAGCGACTGCTGCAGGCTGACCTGTGTTCGGTCAATATTTTCCTGTTCCGCATTTAGCAGTTTGAAAAGATATAAGATTTCCAGGTAGGTAATGATGCCGGCATAGCGCTGCTGAAAAAGGGCGTTATCGTAAGTACTGGCGGCAAGTTTGAATTGTGCCGCGGCCTTTTCGATGGCGGCAGACCGTTGGCCGAAAGTCAGGGGCGTCCATTGCAGCAGCGCCCCGAGCGCAGTCCCCGGTACCATGCTGTTGCTGCTGCGGGCGTTCACCGGTCCGGAAATGGGCAGGAGCAATCCCGGATAACTCAAGCCGGCTATATTGTTGTCCATGGCATAACCGGCCTGGTAACCCGCGGTAAGACTTGGAACAAGAGTATTTCGAACCAGGTTGGCATTATACCCCGCAGCCGTGGTTTGCTCCTTATACGCCTCGAGCTGGGGCTGACCGGATTGCACCATGACCAGGACATCTTTTATGGACAACGCTCTCTTTTGAGCGAGCATTTGCCCGGTCGGACCGAGAAATGCTGACAAGGTGCATATGACGATAACTATGGGTCTTGTGGAGGGCATAAAGCTTTAACTTTCTTATTGTCCGTAAAGCTAGACCCCAATTTGGAAAACATTTGGAAAGCTATTCGCTGCTGAAGATAACTTGGATCCGATGAATACCTTCTTCATGAAGGTATTGAACCTCAAATTGATAGAGATGACAAATTTGTTTGACAAGCGCCAGCCCCAGCCCGGTGGTTCTGGATTCTTCGCGACCTTTCCTGAAGCGTTCGAAAAGCCGCTGTGGGTCGACGTTGAGGATAGGGCCTGAATTTTCAATCCAGAGCTCCTTGCCGGTAAGGCGGACATGTACGTAGCCGCCCGGAACATTATGGATGATAGCGTTCCGGAGAAGGTTATTGATGAGAACTTCAATGAGTGATGAATTGGCCTGCAAATGGACCCCGGTTTCTATACAGGTCTTTATCGCCGGAAGTTCACCGCTGTAATATTCCTGGTAATGGATAATCGATCTTTCAAGCAGGTGAGAGATCGGGATCCTGTGCAATTCGGGAAATTGATGGTTGTCGATCCTTGTTAATAAGAATAAATTCTTGTTCATCTGGCTAAGCCGCTCGTTGGCATCATTGATGTCGCCCAATTGGGTGGCAATTTCTTCGGTCAGGAACGGCGCGTCCATTAGCAATTCGACTTTCGACCGAATGATGGCCAGCGGCGTTTGCAGCTCATGAGAGGCGTTTTCCGTGAATTGCTTTTGGTTATTGTAGGCACGGTTGACATCGTCGATAAGGGAAGTGAGCGTCAGATTGAGCCGGTCGAACTCATCGACACCGGTCCGTCCCGTCAGGACCAAAGGTTTGTTCCTCTGGATATCGTATCTCCGGATAGCATCCATCGTATCGTAGAAAGGGGTCCAAAGGGTACGGGAAGTCCTGCGGTTGATAATGACAATGGCGCCAAGCAGCAGCAGGAAAATAACGGCTTCCGCAATCGATAGTTTGATCAATAAATGTGTTATTTCCTTTGAAGAGAAATAGGTAGTGATCTGGTAAGTGGTATCACCAAGCTTGTATTGTTCGGTGAGGACGGCAAATGCATCCCAGTGTCCGACAGAGGGGTAGTAGATAGACGTATCTCTTTGGCGGCCGATCAGCTGCCGCGGGGCGGGAGTTCCCTTTTCTATGTCATATTCACATTTGATATGGAGGGGAATGCCACCCGGTACGGACCTCAGCGTATTCCAGGTATTCTCTTGTTTTAGCTCCAATTGTTGCTCCTGCAAATGGTAGATATGGCTGCGTAGCACCAGGTAGAAACCAATGGACCCGACCAGCATCACCAGAGGGAGCCAGGTCAGGAGGGACCGGGTGTTCTTCTGTTGGAGGGATTTACTCATACCACAAGTTTGTAACCCAGCCCATAAACGGAATGAATAATTTCGCGGCAGCCTCTTTCATTCAGCTTTCGCTTCAGGTTCTTGATATGAGAATAGACGAATTCCGGCCCTGGTCCTTGCTCAAAAGGCCCTTCGTAAATATGTTCCGCAATCGCCTGACGGCTTACAACACGATTCTTGTTGGAGGCCAGGAAGAGCAGCAGGTTGTATTCGATCTTGCTTAGCAAAACCGGCTGATCGGCTGCGGTAATGATACGCGAAGGAAGATCGATCTTCAGGTTGCCGATATGGATTGTATGGGCCCCATCGGAATATTTTCGCCGAATAAGCGCTTTTACCCGGGCGTTCAGCTCGGACAAGTGAAAAGGCTTTGTCACGTAGTCGTCGGCGCCCAGGTCGAGTCCGGCGATCTTGTCATCCAGTGAATCCCTCGCGGAAATGATGATAACGCCATCGCTTTTTTTATCGTCACGAAGCAGTTTCAACAGTTGGAGGCCGCTTCCTCCGGGCAGGTTGATGTCGAGGATAATGCAGTCGTAGCGAAAGTCCTCCACTCTTCGGACGGCCTCGGCATAGGTACCGGCGCCCTCACACAGGAACTGCTCCCTTTTGAAGAATTGTATGATACTATCGAGCAGACTACTTTCATCTTCAATTACCAGAAGCTTCATGATGGTAATTTTGGACAAAGGTAATCCCTGCCGGTCTATTCTTCCTCGTCTTCCTCGTATTCGCTTACTTCTTCAGTCGCCTGCTGATAAAGGCTTTCAAATTGTGCGGCCGTTTCTTCATCCACTTCTTCGACGAGTTTGTAGATAGCCTCGTCCTGATACTTAAAGAAGTCTTCGGTCTCCGGCAGATAACTGCGAAGCAACACCGTCTCTTTTGTCTCAAGGATCACTGAAACGAGCTCGATATCCGATTCTTCATCTACCTGGATCAGATAGTACGTATTGGGCTTCAATTCGCCGAAACTGGCCATAGTGATTTGATTTAGTGTATAAAGTTCCAAAAAAAAGTCCGCCCGCTCGCTGCGGCCGGACTAATCAGATAACACGAGAACCGGACTATTGTTTAGCTGCCGTCTTCGGTGCCTTCCTTGTTTTCTTCGCCCTTTGCTTCTTTGCCGTCTTCTCCCGTTTCTTGTTGATCTTCGAAAGATCACGGCTGATAAGCTTGCTGAATTGGCGCACATGGGTAGCCAATGTTTTCTCACCCAGCTCCTGCTTGTAATCTGCCAGAGCACCCGCCACCTTTTCTCCTATTTCCTTCCTCACTTTCTTCTTGGGCGACAACTCAGGAGCGACTGTTTCTTGTTGACTCATACGAATAATGATTTTCGGTAATAATTTGATAACACAAATTTAATATTATAGAAACAAATCGCAATGTTAAGTTTTTTGGCCCCAAAGGCAGACCCCACTGGCGAAAGCCGACAGCACCCCATCAAACTTTATTTTTCTCTCCTGACATAAGGCTGTCACCTGCCGGTAGTTCCTTTGGATTGTCAAGGCATTATTCATCTAAAAAACTCCCAATCATGTCAACGATCGAACCATTGCTGAAAGAGCTGGAACAGGAAGCCCAAACGACCCGCAAAATGCTGGAAAGAGTGCCCACCGCCTATTTTGACTGGCAGCCACATCAAAAGAGCATGACCGTGCAACGCCTCGCCACCCATATCGCCGAACTGCCGGGCTGGGTTACCATGGCCGTCACCACCGACGGCCTCGACTTCGCCAGCAACCCCTACCGGCTGGAAACAGTCGGCAATACCGCGGAATTGCTGGAATATTTTGAACGGTCCCTGGCGGACGGCCGGGAACACCTGATCGCCGCAAACGAAGAGACCCTGGCTGAACCCTGGACCCTCCGAAATGGGGCTGAGGTCCTGCACATTGCCAGTAAGGGCGAGATCATCCGGATGGCCTATTGCCAGATCGTCCATCACCGGGCACAACTGGGAGTCTTCCTGCGACTGCTCGATATCCCGATCCCGGGAAGCTACGGCCCTAGTGCAGATGAGCAGTGAGTGAACCCACTTTCTGCTCATTTAACCGGAACATCCTCAATAACATATAGGTTTCCACCACCTTTTTCCGGGTCCTGGCATCCAGGAATTCGCCGGTGAGCTGGCTGACATGGAAATTCGGGAAGAATTGCAGGACAACGCCTTCGTAGCCGCGTTTGGACAGGGAATCCGCATATGCCTGCGTAGTAAAGATCATTGTGGGGTGGTCGGTTGCCACACCTGACAGGCTGTCCAGCGCGATCCGGCGTACGGGAACAGGGCTGTAGAATTCGATGGAATAATTGACCGGCGCCTCCTGCAGCATATAGACGGCATCGGCTTCAGGGTGAAAAAAGGCAATCCACCTCCCTGCGCTGGTGCCTGCCTGGTAGCGGAGTATCGCCGGATACAGCACGAAATTGACGAAGCTGCAGACCAACAGCGCCAGGCAAAAACTACGCGTAATGGACACCGGTAGTGCCGCGCCGCGGGATAGCAGGAAAGGCAGCAGCGACAGGATCACGATGCCCGCCAGCAGGATCCAGCTATGCGGGAAATACAACACCCAGGCCAGCGCCAGCAGCAGCACGGGCAGAATAATGTTGATGATGCCCTGAACGATCCGGACGAACCGGCGTGTGCCTTCCCGGCGAATGCCATATAACCACCCTGCCGTGAGGATCGCAAAAAACGGGAAGAGTATATTCAGATAGTGCGGCAACTGGAACCGCGAGAGTGAAAAAAGCACAAAACTCGCAAGCACAGCGCCGGCACAGATCCAGTCCCCGGGTACCACGCGGCGCACACTTCGGCACCGCCGGATCATTGCGGCGTACAGTAACAGGGACCAGGGCAGGAAAGCCCACAACACCGTATGGAAATAGAAGAAGGGGTCGCCACTGCCCTTGATGGGTCCGGTGTTGAAAAACCGCCCGAATTGGCTGTCCCAAAAAAAGAACCGGATGCCCGACACTCCTGTATGCCCGTACACCTGTTTTTCCGGATGCAGATCGAACTGGACGTAAAGGCAATACAGTTCCGGTAACGTCAACAATGCCGTAAGCAGGATCGCGATCCACCATCGGATATTCCGGAACTGATCCCACTCCTTTCCCATGATCCAGTCGAGGATAAATCCGGCGCCGATCGTCAGCAAGACAAATGGCCCCTTGGTCATCAGGGCCGCAGCCGACAACACAGACCCCGCCAGCAAGTGGAACCAGGGCCGCCCCGACCGGTCCGCCGGAGACCGGGGATACCCGATCCGGGAGACCTTATAGAAATGATAGACGGCGCCGATGATCAGCCCGGTCAGATAAGGCTCGGCCCGGACATCATTGTTGGAGATGACGAGGTGCGCAGCGGATACATAGATGAGGACCGCCAGCTGGGCCACCGGCTTTCCATAAAGCGAAAGCGCAAGCCGCCAGGTATACCATGCACCGGCGCCCCAAAACAACAATGCCGGGAATTTGTAGGCAAATCCGTTGATCCCGAAGATGCGCATGCTCAGCGCAGCCATCCAGAAAGGAAAATGCGGCTTATCCAGCCAATCCTTGCCATCAACATACAGGTTGACAAAGTCACCCGTGCGGGCGATCGTCTTTGCAATCGTCGCATAAAGCGCACCGTCAGGTTCCAGGATGGGAATTAACAATCCGCCGGCATTCACCAGGATGGCGGGGACCAACAGGGGAACGAACCACTTTTGCAGCCAGGTCTCCCACTCCGCCTTGTGAGGATCGATGATCAATTGAGTCCGCCTCCGGGCGCAAATATAGGACGGTCCTCCCAGTAAACAAAGAGCCGGAAGGTACCCAGCCCCGTTAGAAAACCGAATATCGCGCCAACCAGGATATCGAGGGGATAATGCTTGCCCACATAGACCTGCGCATAGCAGACCGCCGCGGCCCACCACCATAGCCAGGTCCATTTCCGCCCGTTCATTTCCCGAATGGAAAAATACCAGAAAGCGGCCAGCCCGAAATGATTGGCCGCGTGATTGGACGGCATCGAATACAGACCGCCGCAATCCACCAGCCCGCGGATCACTCCCTGGAGCTCGGGATCATGACAAGGTCGAAGCCGGCCAAACCACGGCTTGAGCAATTGGGCGGTAACAGTATCGGTAATGGCAAAGGTTAACAAAGTCAGGATGATGAATGGCCACGCTTTGGCCCTACCCTGACGAAAAGCATAGAATAACATGAAGGCATAAACAGGGACCCAGGTCAGCGGTTCCCGCAACACGGGCATTATCTTATCCAGTAAGGATCCATCAGAGTCATGCTGGACGAGTACAAACACCGCCTTATCCAAATGATCCAGCCAGCTTAACCACATCATACAGTAGAGTTTGCTGCGTTAAAACTATACCGATTCCGGCAAGATCGGGTTGCCAACAGATTATGATTGCGTTAAAATAAACTTCGTGAATCCTGTACCCTAAGTCCCCCGGCGGCGTTTATATAGGGACTGATAATGTTAAGTTAATGTTCTGATAAATATCGGATCATATATGTGAAATACCTTTGGCAAACCCATTAAAATGAAATTATTCCTCCCTTTCCTGGCAGCCGTGCTATGCCTCCAGGCATCGGCTCAGGAGCTAGCTTCCTCCCACCCCGACCACGCAAAAACCAAAAAGCTGTTTATCATAACCATCGACGGATTCCGGTGGCAGGAAGTATTTACCGGCGCCGATCCGCAGCTCATCACCAACCCCGGTTATGTCAGGGATACCCTCCTGACCCGCCAACTTTATTGGGACAGTTCTACAAAGGATCGCAGGAAGAAGCTGATGCCCTTCTTCTGGACCACCATCGCTCAGGAAGGCCGGATCTACGGGAACCGGTTATTGGGGAATAAGATGAATGTCCGGAACTTCTACAAGATATCCTATCCGGGCTATAACGAGATCTTTACAGGGCATACCGATGCGTTTAGCAGTCCGAATCTTCCCGTAGAAAATCCGCACCCCAATGTGCTGGAATACCTGAACAACAGCCGGGAATATAAAGGCAGCGTGGCCATTTTTACTTCGTGGAATGTATTCCCCTATATCCTGAACGAGGCCCGGAGCGGCCTGCCCGTGAATAGCGGCTATTCGCCTTTGGCAGAGAAAGGGGTCCCGGAAGCCGAACTGATCGACAGCGTTCAGGCCTCCATGCCTCATAGCAAGACCCGGCACGACTTGCTCACCTTTCTGACGGCAAAGGAATATATCGAACAGCATCATCCGTCTATCCTCTACCTGGGTTTCGGGGAAACCGATGAGCTCGCTCATCAGGCCCGATATGACCTTTACTTACAACAGATAACCGATATCGACCGGATGATCGCGGATCTCTGGTACCTCATACAAACCGATCCCTTCTACCGCGATAGCACGACCTTTCTGATCACCACCGATCACGGCCGGGGCTGGAAGCCCAACAAGTGGACAACACATGGTTTCTGGGCACAGGGTTCCGGGGAGATCTGGATGGCGGTGCTTGGACCCGACATCCTTCCCGGTGGCGAAATGCAGTCTCATGGCCAGGTCTACCAAAAGCAGCTGGCAGCTACCATCGCCGCACTGCTGGGCGATCCTGCTGCTCCCGGACATCCTCCCGGCCACCCCATCGACCTGCCTGCACGATGGTCCCCCGTAATGTTGGCCGGACAGCCGCAGGCGGCCGCCAGATAACCGAAAATGGCGGAATTGGCCGCGGAACCCCTATTTTTGCGCAAAATCATAAAAATCTGCGCATGGCGTTTAGCTCTTTTCTTCAGCTTTTCACTCCAAAGGACAGGGTATTTTACTCTCTATTTGAACAAGTGGCGGACGGTGTAGGCAGGATGGGCAAGCTGATGAAGGAGGTGGTGGCAGAGCCGGATTTTGACAAGCGGGCGGCCCTTATCCTCCAGGTAGAGGACCAGGAGCATGTCAATGATGATCTCACCCATCGCATCTTTACCGAACTGGGCCGGAATTTCATCACGCCTTTCGACCGGGAAGATATCCACTACCTGGCCAGTTCGCTGGACGATATCTGCGACTATATCTTTGCCACTGCAAAAAAGATCAATTTTTACCGCGTCAACCCCAATGATATCGGTATCCAGAAGCTCGCCGATCTGATCGACCAGGGAACGACCCAGATCCAGATCGCGGTGAAGGAGCTGCGGAATATGCGGCATATGCGCCGGATCACCGAAGCGCTCGTAAAGGTCAATAGCATCGAGAACCAGGCCGACGACATATTCGATCTCAGCATCGAGCGGTTGTTCGAGACCGAACCCGATGCCAAGGAAGTGATCAAAAAGCGCGAGATCTACCAGGTGATGGAAATCGTTACCGACAAATGCGAAGATGCCGCTAACGTGATCGAGTCCATCATCATCAAATATGCATAGCACCCTATGAGCTTCCTGGTCATTATTGTCATCCTGGCGTTGATATTCGATTATATCAATGGCTTTCACGACGCGGCCAATTCGATTGCTACGATCGTCTCCACCAAGGTACTGACGCCTTTCCATGCCGTGCTCTGGGCAGCGGTCTTTAATTTCGCCGCATTCTTCATTTCACGATACGTGGTCGGTGAATTCAAGATCGGCAATACGATCGCCGCCTCGGTCAATATAGATTTCATTAACCTGGAAGTCATTTTTTCCGGCCTGATCGCGGCGATCACCTGGAACCTGCTAACCTGGTGGTTCGGCATCCCTTCCAGCTCGTCCCACACGCTGCTGGGAGGGTTCATGGGAGCGGCGCTGGCTCATGCAGGGGCTTTCAGCCGCCATGGCGTGACGGTCATCAATTATTCCAAGGTTATTCCCACTTTCCTCTTTATTTTCCTGGCGCCACTCATCGGTATGGTGATCGCGTTTGTGATCACGTTAGTCATCCTGAATGTTTGCCGCAATGCCAATCCATATAAGGCCGATAACTGGTTCCGGCGGCTGCAGCTGCTTTCTTCAGGGCTGCTAAGTCTGGGACATGGAGGCAACGACGCTCAAAAAGTCATGGGGATCATCGGAGCAGCCATGATCTGGTACAGTAAATCGAAAGGGCATGACATGACCTTCAGGCAATTCATCGACGCAAATATGTGGGTGCCGCTGGCCAGCTTTACCGCGATCGCCCTGGGTACTTTGAGCGGCGGCTGGAAGATCGTGAAGACCATGGGCACGCGGATCACGAAGGTAACCCCGCTGGAAGGCGTAAGCGCCGAGACGGCAGGAGCATTAACATTGTTCCTGACCGAAAAACTGGGGATACCCGTAAGCACGACGCATACGATCACCGGGGCGATCATCGGGGTCGGCGCAACCAAACGGCTTTCCGCGGTTAGATGGGGTGTCACGATCAACCTGCTCTGGGCCTGGGTACTGACCATCCCCGTCAGCGCCCTGCTGGCAGCAGTCGTTTATTTTATTATTAACTTGTGGAAATTATGAAAGGAATTATTCTGGCGGGAGGGTCCGGTACGCGGCTGCATCCGATCACCTATGCGATCAGCAAGCAGATCATGCCCGTTTATGACAAGCCGATGATCTATTACCCCTTATCCACCCTGATGCTTGCTGGGATCCGGGAGATCCTTATCATTTCCACCCCGCACGACCTCCCCTTGTTCAAGAAGCTGTTTGGCGATGGATCCGGGTTGGGCCTTTCCTTTACCTATGCGGAGCAACCCTTGCCGAACGGTTTGGCGCAGGCATTCGTGATCGGAGAACCCTTTATCGGGAACGACAACGTGGCCCTGGTGCTGGGCGACAACATCTTCTACGGCGCGGGTCTGGGAAAACAGCTGGAAAGGAACTCGCGCCCCGACGGCGGCATCGTTTATGCATACCAGGTAAGTGACCCCGAACGATACGGAGTGGTGGAATTCGACTCGGACAACAAGGCCATCTCCATCGAGGAGAAACCGTCAAAGCCGAAAAGCAATTTCGCCGTGCCTGGTCTTTATTTCTATGATAACGACGTAGTCGGGATTGCGAAATCGCTGAAGCCTTCGGCAAGAGGGGAATACGAGATCACCGACGTCAATAAGGAATATCTGCGCCGGGGCAAGCTGACAGTGTCGATCCTGGACCGGGGCACGGCCTGGCTGGATACCGGCACCTTCGACTCACTTATGCAGGCCACCCAGTTCGTACAGGTCATTGAGCAACGGCAGGGTATCAAGATCGCCTGCATCGAGGAGATCGCATGGCGGAACGGATTTATCGATACCGTGCAACTTGAAAAGATCGCGCAGCCGCTGCTGAAAAGCGGGTACGGCCAATATCTGATCAATCTCATTCATTCGGATAAAAAATAACTATGCAAAAGATCCTTGTCACCGGCGGATGCGGCTATATCGGCTCCCATACAATAGTAGACCTCGTCGCGAATGGATTTGAAGTCATTTGCGTCGATAGCAACGTGCGATCTTCACCCCGCATCCTGGAAGGCGTCGAGAAGATCACCGGAAAAAAGATCAAGAACTATAAGGTCGACCTGTGCAATTATGACGATACATTCGCCATCTTCCAGGAAAACGAGAATATCGCCGGGATCATCCATTTTGCCGCCTATAAGTCGGTAGGCGAATCCGTCGAACAGCCGCTCATGTATTTTGAGAATAACCTGCTGTCGCTGATCAATTTGCTGAAATGCGTCCAGGAATTCGAGATCCCTCATTTTGTCTTCTCCTCTTCCTGCACCGTTTACGGCAACCCCGATACCATCCCTGTGACCGAGCTGACGCCACCCAAGCCGGCAGAGTCCCCCTACGGATACACCAAGCAAATGGGCGAGCAGATCATCAATGAATTCTCGAAGGCAACCACGCATACGAAGAGCATCCTTTTGCGCTACTTCAACCCAGTGGGCGCCCATCCCAGCATCCTGATCGGCGAAATGCCCATCGGCCGCCCGGCCAATTTGGTGCCGGCGATCACCCAAACGGCCATCGGCAAGCTCCCGCAGATGACCGTCTACGGCGACGACTATCCAACCCGCGACGGCTCCTGTATCCGCGACTTCATCCATGTCTGCGATATCGCCCACGCACATACCCTTGCGATGCGATATATGCTGGATGGAAAGATCATGAAGAACGCGGAGGTCTACAATCTCGGGACCGGCACCGGCGTAACCGTGCTGGAAGCTATCCGGGCCTTCGAAAAAGTTAGCGGTGTCCGGCTGAACTATGTGATAGGACCCCGCCGGCCCGGTGATGTTATCGCCATCTATGCCAACAATGACCTTGCCCGGAAACAATTAGGATGGAAGATCGAATTCGGCCTGGAAGAGATGATGGCGACCGCCTGGAAATGGGAGCAGAAGCTGAAGGCGGATGAGAAATTCTATAACGGAAAGTTTTCTAAACTGAACTAGCATAGCCAAGCCCGAATTCACCTAAACTTTCCTTATTTTGTAGCGCTAAAACAACAGAATTAATGCTAAAAGACATTCAAGTCACCGGACAGAAAGACACTCGGAGCGGATTTGGAGACGGGATCGTAGAAGTTGCCCGAAAGAACCCCGATATCGTGGCGCTCACCGCCGATTTGCTGGGCTCGATGAAATTAAACCAGTTCATCAAGGAATTCCCCGAACGGTTCATACAGTGCGGGATCGCCGAAGCCAATATGATGGGGATCGCCGCAGGCCTGACGATCAATGGCAAAATCCCTTATACGACTACCTTTGCCAATTTTTCCACCGGCCGGGTTTACGACCAGATCCGCCAGTCAGTGGCCTACTCCGGAAAGAATGTCAAAATATGCGCGTCCCATGCCGGCGTAACCCTCGGCGAAGACGGCGCCACCCACCAGATCCTGGAAGATATCGGCCTGATGAAAATGCTGCCGGGAATGACGGTGATCGTGCCCTGCGACTACAGCCAGACCAAAGCCGCTACCATGGCGATCGCCGACCGCCAGGGACCCGTCTATCTCCGCTTCGGCCGGCCGGTTTGGCCTATCTTCACCGATAAGATGCCGTTCGAGATCGGGAAGGCCCAGGTCTTTTCCGAAGGAACGGACGTGACCGTTTTTGCCTGCGGACACCTGGTCTGGAAAGCGATCGAAGCCGGTAAGATCCTACAGGAAAAAGGCATTTCGGTGGAAGTCATCAACCTCCACACCATCAAACCGCTGGATACCGATGCCATCATCCGATCCGTCAAAAAGACCGGCTGCGCCGTCACTGCCGAAGAGCATAATATTATCGGCGGTATGGGCGATGCCGTAGCACAAACCCTTGCCCGTAATTTTCCCGCGCCTGTCGAATATGTCGGCACCAATGACACATTCGGCGAAAGCGGCACCCCGGCAGAACTGCTGGTAAAATACGGGCTTGATACCCCAAATATCGTCGCAGCAGCAGAGAAGGTTATAGGCAGAAAAAATAAATAGCTAACTTTATGGGGGTGACCATCCAAGATACCGAATTGCTTTTGCAATTCCGGGATCCTGACACCAGGGAAAAAGCCTTCACGGCAATCATAAGGAAATACCAGGAAAAGCTGTACTGGCATGTCCGGCGGATGGTGGTAGAGCATGAGGACGCTAATGATGTATTGCAAAATGTTTTTATCCGTGTGTGGAACGGCCTTGAGAATTTCAGGGAAGACTCTCAGCTTTATACCTGGCTCTACCGGATTGCCACCAACGAATGCCTGAGCTACCTGGAACAACAGAAACGCAAGTCCACCGCCTCACTTGACGAAATGGAAAGTGGTTTAAGCAACAAGGTCATAGCAGATAAGTACTTCGATCCCAATAAGTTAGAGTGGAAGTTACAGCTGGCGATCCAACAACTGCCTGAAAAACAAAGAGTTGTATTTACCCTTCGATATTACGACGAAATGCCCTACGAAGAAATGAGCAGGGTGCTTGACACCTCTGAAGGAGCCCTGAAGGCGTCCTATCATCATGCCGTTAAAAAAATAGAGGATTATATCCTTAATCATTAAACTTTGATTAACCAACGGGGTCTGAAAATAGATGGAAGAAAGGAACGAAATATCAGTGGAATTGAGCGCTCTAAGTGAGCTCGTGAGCGGGATTGGCCGCCAAACTCCTTATGGAGTTCCTGCCGGATATTTCGATCAGTTGCCGGCCTTCGTAATGGGCCGCATAGGTTCCACATTCCGGGCACCCGAAGGCTATTTTGATGGTTTTGCCGCCAGCGTTTTGGCCCGGATCAAGGCCGGGGCAACCGCATCGATCCCCACCGGCGAATCCATGATCCCTGCCATGGGGGAGAGTGTGGAGGAGGAGCTCGCGCGGCTTTCCATTGTCATCAGCGGGATTAGCCGGAAGCTTCCATACACCATACCCGAAGGATATTTTGACGGGCAATCCCCGCTGCTCACGGTGGCTCGCGACTTCTCAACCTACCAGGTACCCGTGGGCTATTTTGCCGGACTGCCGGAGAGTATCCTCGAAAAGGTCGCAGAGCAGGTCACCGTGGGAAAGGTCATCCCGATGGATCCCGTGGCGGCCAATCGCCGGAAAGATATGCCGCGTGAAGGCGGAAAAGTGCTGAAAGGGAACTGGTGGAAATATTCATCCGTGGCATCCATCGCCGCCTGCCTTCTCCTGATCTTCAGCTGGCCACAACCCAACACCGGTATATCGGAACGCGACATAACGCATAGCCTTGCAAATTTAAGCGACCAGGAGATCCAGACCTACCTGGATGACCAGCATGCCATCCTCTCAGTATCGGCTGACAACAGCACGGCCGCGGTGGACCCGGGCACCGCAACGCTGGATCTGAACGAAGGCGATGTGAAGTCGCTGCTGGGCGAAGTATCGGATAGTGACTTGCAGCAATATATGGAGGAACATGGAAAAGCAGACGACCTTGCCACGAATTAGACGTAACAATGAAAAAACTATATTCCGTATTGGTACTCCTCTGCTGGCTAACCCTACCAGCGCGATCGCAGTCCCCCAAAAATCCCTGGGCCGGGCAACTGGAAGCTGCGAAGACGGCGTTTATCACTACAAGGCTGCGTCTGACGCCGGAAGAAGCCGAAAAGTTCTGGCCAATTTATAACCAGTACGCCTCGGAAGTGAAACAGGCCATATACAATTACCACCACTCGCAAAATCAGACCGAGCTGGGATTTGAGAAAACGATGTTGGCAATCCGTGAGAAATACAGCCTTGAATTTCTTAAGGCGATACCGCCGCCTAAGATCAACGATTTCTTTATCGCCGAACGGGATTTCAACCGGCTTGTCCAGCAGGAAATGAATCGCCGACGCAGGGGCGGTTTACCGGTCGCACCGCCGCCGGGTCCATAGACGCCTAACCACGCATAGACCGCGACTTTTGGCCAATTGACCGATAAATTTTATAAATAGAGACCTGATTAACGATATTTGAACTTGGTGTTTTTCATAGGTTAGCAACGGCCGGCTCTTTCCAGGGCAGGCCTTTTTTTATGGCGGTTCCGCCCCGTCTTTTATGGCCACACCGGCACTTTCACATCATGATAAAATAGAAAGGTCCAGCCTTCCACCTGCCCCTGCTCCCACCACTCCTGCCTCAACTCCATCGCCCGCCTCCCGTCATAGTCGTATTTCGCCACGAAGCGGCTCTTCATCTGCTGCAACTGCGGCGCCACATCGCCGCCAAAGAAAACGGTCTCGCCGCCGTCAACAACCCAGAAAACCTGATGCCACGGACAATGCGCACCGGTGACCCGATACCGGATATACCCGTCCAGCACGCCGTCGCCATCGAGAAAAACGACCTGCGGAGAAGTCTTCAGACACTCCAGTTCTTCCGTCAGATAAGACGTGGGACCCTTTTCGTATGCATATTCCAGCTCGCGCCGCTGAACGTAATAACGGGCATTGGGAAACGCCATCGCGCCGCCAATCCCGCCGCCCATTCTGCCGCCTATCCCGCCACCCACCCGACCGCCCGGGCAGATCCCGCCCGCGTGATCCTTATGCAGATGGCTCAGCAGCACCCTGGTGACCTCACCCGGATCAATACCTGCTTTTTCCAGGTTGCCATGAATTTGAAGCTTCCCGTCCTTTTCAAAACCCAGCCCCGTATCGAAAACCAGCACATCATCGGTCGTGACGACCGCAAAGGGCTGGACCTCGACCAGCAAACTGCCGACCGGTCTTTCCTGAAGGTCATCGTGTCCGGTATCGAAAGGGACGAATAGCTTGGTCTTGTCGATCGTAAAGGCGCCCTCCGAGAGGGGTATGATTTTCATGGCGCAAAGATACGCGTCCGGGCCATACAGGTTGCCGCGATATGCCTACCGCAACACCATCTGGCGGTCGGCATCCAGCCTGACAAGAATGAACAGCATCACACTGAAGGTGAGCAGTGAAGTGCCACCATAGCTGACAAAAGGCAGCGGAATCCCGATCACCGGCGCCAACCCGATGGTCATGCAAACATTGATGGTGATATGAAAGAAGAGTACGCTTGCCACTCCATACGCGTAACATCGGCTGAAAACGCTTCGCTGTCGCTCGGCGATCGTTACGATCCGCATGAGCAACACGACATATATCCCCAGGAAAGCCAAACTGCCCAAAAAGCCGAACCCTTCGCCGATGGTACAGAAAATGAAGTCCGTCTTTTGCTCCGGTACAAAGTCATACCGGGTCTGCGTCCCCTTTAGCAGCCCTTTCCCTATCAGACCGCCGCTGCCGATGGCAATCTTGCTTTGCTTGACATTGTAGTTATTATTGTTGCTGCTGCTCTTCTTGTTGCTGCTCTTTTGTTCACTCTCCAGCGCGGCCTCCACAGCCTGGTTCTCCGGCACATAGTCCTTACCGATCGCGTCGTAGATACGCTTGACCTGGTATGGCTTAAAGACATGATGGAAGGTCCAGGGAACGACAAACCGCTGGACCCCGACACAAACGACCCAAAGGCCGACGATCACCACCAGGACATTGCGGCTGCGCTTGATGGCCTTCCGCAGGAAATAAATAGCGAGCACGGCAATACCCGTAAGGACCAACGCAAGCGTATTCGGCTCCATCAACAGCGTCGCGACGACCAGCACCGAGAAAGTAAAGCCGATGATCAGTACCGATGGAGGAAGGCCTTCCCGGAACATTACCAGGAAGAAAGAGAAATAGACAAGGGCCAGACCAGTCTCATCCTGCAATTTGCCCAGCGCTGCCGGCACGAGAACGATCAACGAAGCAATGAGCTGCGCGCGCGGCCGCGTAAAATTGGTCTCCACGCGGGATAGATATTTGGCAAGGGCCAGGTTGACGAAGAGCTTCATCAGATCGATCGGCTGGAGTTGAAAGGCGCTTCCAAAACGAATAATGGATTCCGTTCCCTTAACCCGGGTATGGAACGGAAAGACCAGCAACAACAGGAATATCCCGAACGCATAACCCAGATTGGCCGTCGCGGTGAAGAATTTACTGTCGGTCAATAGAATGAAAGTGCCGACAATCCCCGCGATCACCAGGAATAACAGTTGCCGGCTGTAATCGGTCTTGAGCGAAAGGAATCCCTGGACAACATTATCCCCCTCATGCCACGACGCCGCGAAGATGCAGGTGATGCCGATCACGCAAAGGGTGAACCAGATCCAGACCAGGGACCAGTCTATGCCTTTGGATATCGTTGGGTTACGCTGACTCATATCTCATTGTTGGGTGGTATCTTTGAGTACCGGAGTGTTCGGACTTGATGGAGTCGCATTGGGGGCAGCGACCGAGTCGCGCTTCACCGTTCTGGGCGATCGTCGCCTGACGATCGTATCCCCCGATGGCGACTGCTGAATCGGCTGCTGGGATGGCTGCTGATTTGTGTCTGCCGCCCGCTGCTGCGCCGCAGCCTGGGCCCTGATCCGCGCCAGCCGCTCGGCCAACGCACTCTTATAGGGCGCCGGTTTCCGCAGATTCGCCAGAAGCGGGCTTTTCGAATTATCGGATGTATCCAGCATCATATAGCGGAACGACGGTGTTTGATATTTCAGCCAGCGGCTGCTGTCACCCGTCTCATCTGCGTATTCCGCTGCCCGGGCCGAATCAGCCTTGAACTGCTTCCGGACCAGGTACCGGGGCATCGTATTCTTATTGGTCATCTCATCCTCCAACTCAAGACGATCGGTGGCGATGGTATCCCGGAGATATTTTTCTACCAACAGCGATGCGATCGGCGCCGCTGCATCCTTACCGTAGCCCCCATTCTCCACGATCACCGCAATCGCAATCCTCGGATTCTCCCGCGGCGCAAAAGCGGCAAAGATAGAATGCGTCCTTAGCCGCACCACCCGGCCGTCGATGACCTGCTTGTTCTCAGCTGTGCCCGTCTTGGCGCACATGTCGATGCCGGGGATCCGCGCAACACGCCCCGTTCCGATTTCCACGACCCCCTGCATCCCGGACTGTACCACGTCATAGTCGTCCTCGGAGATGCGCGACACCGACTGATGCTTGACATGGAACCGGCTGAGCAGCGTGTCATCCTCCGGTGAGCCTTCGATATCCCGGACAAAATGCGGCGTATAGTAAAATCCCTTGTTGGCGACGACACACATCGAATTGGCGATCTGCAACGGCGTCTCCTGCATCTTATCCTGGCCGATACCCATTGTCACCATGGTGCATGAATTCCACGCATGATGATAGTCCTTATCATAAGCCGCCGTATCCGGAATATTGCCGCCATCTTCACTCGGCAGATCCACTCCAAGCCGATGACCCAGACCGAACCCGTTGACATATTCCTTCCATCTCATCAGCCCGATCCGCGGGCTATGAAATTCCGGGTTGTCTAACTCCAGGCGGAATGTATTGTAAAAGAACGAGTTACAAGAGTGCGCAATCGCCAGCCGCAAGTTCGCCGCGTGACCCGGCTCATGTTCATCGCACTTCCGGACCTCCCCGCAACCATAATAAAAGCCCCGGCAATCGATCCCGCTGGCCGGCGTGATCACCCCTTCGTCAAGACCGATCAAGGCACCCAACGGCTTATAGGTGGAACCCGGTGG
Organism: Puia sp.; assembly: GCA_035948015.1. Taxonomy (GTDB): domain Bacteria; phylum Bacteroidota; class Bacteroidia; order Chitinophagales; family Chitinophagaceae; genus Puia. The sequence goes on along the minus strand of DASZJO010000036.1, from coordinate 22,654 downwards.
ATATTGTCCTTTGATTGCCCGATTCAATAGCGGCCCCGAGACGTCCAGCGCGAGCTTTGCATAATTGGCCTGCTTGTCAGGTCCCGTCAAACTGTTGGGATCATACGTGGGACCCGAGGCCATCGCCAGGATACCACCCGTGGAAGGCTCGATACAGACGATAGCGCCCGTCTTGCCATACAATAATCGCTCGGCAAGCTGCTGCAGGTCGATGTCGAGGTAGGTATTCAGATTCTTTCCCGCAACCGCAGGGGTATCGAGGGCCTTGTCCTGGTATCGCTCTACCAATTGGTTCTTGTTATCCTTAAGCCAGTATTCGGTTCCCCGCTGCCCCATCAGCGCTTTCTCATAAGATTGTTCCAGCCCGCTCCGGCCGACATAGTCGCCCAACTGATAGAAGTTGTTGGACCGGCGCAGGATGGCGGAGTCTACTTCACCTACATACCCGGTTACCTGCGCCGCGGCATTATAGGGATAGATGCGGACAGGACGCTCCTGGAGGTTGAAGCCGGGGAATTTCCAGAGGTTCTCCTCCATACGTGCATACATGTCCGGGGCGAGGAGGTCCTGGAAAGTGACGGCCCGCGGACTGTTCTTGATCTTCGGACCGGTCATCCGGCGGCGGAATTCGGCCGTATCGATATTCATCAGCTGGCAGAAATAAGCCGTATCGATATTCTTAACCTGGGAGGGCGTGACCACCAGGTCGTAGAAAATGGTATTATTGAGAATTGCTTTACCCTTCCGGTCATAGATGATCCCCCGGGTTGGATAGACGCTCTTGCGGAACAACGCATTCGCCTGCGCCTGCAATTTATATTTCTTGGAAATGATCTGCAGGTGGAACAACTGTACCGAAATGATCAGGAACAAGCCGGCAAAAATAAGACGGATGATGTTGCTGCGCGATTGATTGAATACAGACATAATAAAGCGACCTGCAAATTTACGAAAGTACCGGTCATTACAACGTTAAAAGGTATCAGATCGTATTAGTCCTGAACTTTTGTTTCCGGAAGAATAAAACCTCCGTCAGCAGCACCAGCACAAGGCTCACAACGGTGGATGCAAACACTTTCCCTATAAAGTACACAAACGATCCGAATGTCATCCATTCCAGAAGAACCAGGTAAGAATGGTGGAGCACGGTGAGAACGAAGACATAGGTGCCATAAGGGGCCCACCCCATACTGACAATCGAAGGAGCGACATAGTTCTTGTCGGCGCCTTCCTGGGAGATCAGCATGCCGATAACAAAAGGCCGGACATAGGCGATCAGCGTGCAGGCCGCGGCGTGAAGCCCAGGCGTCTTCAGAAAGTAATCCAGGGAGAGTCCAAAGATGAAGCCGATAAATGTAATGGACATCCGCGACAACCCGAAGGGAAGCCAAAGAATGTAGAGGTAGTACAGGTAAGGCGTGACAAAACGATGAAGCGGCGGCATATTGGACAGGATAAATACCTGTACAAGGATAAAGAGAAAAAATCGGATGATATTTTTCAGCAATTCACTCATTGGAATTTTTTGCGGGTCGAGTCTTCCAGCCGTCTCTGCTCATCATTTTGTAGATTGTCAAGAACGTAAGCATATTCGATATTGGAAAAATTGGTTGCCAGCCGAAGCTTCAGGTTGTAAAAGTTCGACGTATTGTCGGGCACCACCTCTGAAACCGTTCCGACCAAAAGATTGGCTGAGAATTTCAGGGAATATGGACTGGTAAGGACCGTGTCGCCGACAACGACGTTGGCGCTCCGCGGGATGCCCCGCATGGAAATAATACCGGGATTAACCCCGTCCCAATAGATCGTCCCGTTCTCGCCCCCCTTCTTAAGCCTTACCACCAATCGGAAATTCGGATTCAACACGCTCATGACAACGGCGAAATTCTCGCTGACATTCATGACCGATCCGATGATGCCCTGAGGTCCCGTCACACCCATATCCTGTCGAACTCCCTGCCGGAAACCGCGATGGATCGTCAGGTAATTGGCGGGAAGGGAAATGGTGTTGTTGACGACCTTGGCTTCCATCATCAACCATTTCGGAGTAAACCTGCCGGAATCGGTGCGGATGGTGTCATAGAATAGGCGTTTGTTGGAATCCGGCGCTTCGAAGTTCTCCTTCAGCTGCTGCCGCAGCCTGAGGTTCTCCTGAACTAGAGCTTCGTTCGTCTTCTTCAGCTGAAAATAATACTCGATATTATTGTACTTCTCGTCAAGCCTGCCCGTCACTTCCGTGCTGACATTCAGAAAGGCGGCTTCATGGAACTTGTTGAAACGAAAGAGAAAGGACAGGGCGATGATCTGCAACACCACGAAGAAGAGGAAGTTGAAGTGCCTTCGAATAAAGAGAAAAGCGTTACGCACCGGCAGCTGGTTTAATTCGAGGTTTACAGATCGTTATCCCGTATTCTACCGCATGACAAAAGGATACCTGTCATAATTTTTCAAGGCGATGCCTGTCCCCCGGACGACACTCTTCAGCGGATCGTCAGCAATATGTACGGGTAACTTGATCTTTTGGCTCAGTCGCTTGTCGAGACCACGGAGCAGGGCGCCGCCGCCGGTCAGGTACAGCCCGCGCCGGTAGATATCCCCGGCCAGCTCCGGCGGTGTCGTCTCCAGCGCCTTCAGAATGGCTTCCTCTATCTTGAAGATACTTTTATCGAGCGCCTCGGCGATCTCCTGGTAGGATACCATGATCTGCTTGGGTATCCCGGTCACAAGGTCACGCCCGTTCACCGGTATATCATCCGGGGGGTTGTCCAGGTCTTTCAAGGCGGCCCCGATCTGGATCTTGATCTGCTCGGACGTCCGTTCCCCGATCAACAGGGAATGATAGCGGCGCAGCGCTTCCATAATATCGGCAGTGAATTCATCACCGGCTATCCTGATCGACTGGTCACAGACGATACCGGCCAGCGCGATAACGGTGATGCCCGTCGTACCGCCGCCGATATCGATGATCATATTGCCTACAGGTTCCTCCACATCGATCCCGATACCCAGGGCAGCCGCCATCGGCTCATGGATAAGATAGACCTCTTTGGCGCCCGCCTGCTCGGCACTGTCCCGGACGGCACGTTTCTCCACCTCGGTTATACTGGAAGGGATACAGATCATCATCCTCCAGCTCGGCGGGAAAAGCGGTTTTTTGGGATAGATCATTTTGATCATCTCCCGGATCATCAGCTCGGCCGCATTAAAGTCTGCAATAACACCGTCCTTGAGGGGGCGGACGGTCCGGATGCTTTCGTGCGTCTTCTCGTGCATCATCAGGGCACGTTTGCCGACGGCCAGCACGTTCTTGGGATTATTTCGATCCAGGGCTACGATACTGGGCTCATTTACCACGATCTCGTCATTGTGTATGATCAGGGTATTGGCAGTACCCAGGTCCATGGCTATTTCTTGTGTAAGGAAATTGAATAATCCCATTTTGTGTATAGGTCAGATTTTAAGTTCTAAATGGTGCGCTCCGCGGTGCAGCAAAATTGAAGGAAATAATTTGAATTAACAAGGTGAAACCCTTGATTTACCGGATAATTTTCCACGATTTGTTTCCTGCCAAATTTTTTTTCCTCCATGCTGTACGATCCCCATCAGAACGACAAAACGTCGCTGATCGTATCCGGTCCTCTATAAAAAGATCAACGGGTAGTATTTTCTTTAGGGTGCCGAAAATCCAAGCCTCCTTTCCATCTCCGGAGTCAGCGCCGGCAGTCTTTTCCGTTCGATAAGGAAACTGGTGAGGGCGGCAATCTCCTTGAACAAATGGTGTCGCTGAAGCGCCGCTCCCAGGTAGTCTTTGCCGGTGCTGCCGCCGGTACCGGTCCTGGTGCCGATCATCCGGTGGACCATGCTCATATGCCGGAAGCGCCAGGTGCTGAGCTGCTCGTCGATCTCCAACAGCTGGTGAAGCATCTGGAAAGGCAGCTGAAGTAATGGATATCCCCGGTAAATCATAATAAAGAGGGCGGCACGGCAGGCGGCAGGGGAGAGGGAGCGGGATCCTTCGCCGCCAATCCCCCTGAGAACGGCGTCATAATACGCCAGGTTGCCCTTTTCTGAATCGTTCAGGCTTTGCTGGTAGCGCTGGCGATAGTCTTCCCAGAAAGCTGCAGCCATCTCCCCTGGCGGAAAAGGCATTCTTTCCAGCCAGCGGTTGAGTAACTGTAACAGCGACATCCCATTTTCGGCCGACTTTATGACCTCGATCTCGGGCTGCGTGAGCTGTGAAAGGTAATACTCCTGCCCGTAGCGGTGCTCGTATTTAAGCCCCAGCCTGGCTTCCAGCAACTTGAACTGCCAGCTCTGGAAACCGGAAGCGGGTCGCAGCTTGTCGCGGAAGTCCAGGAAATCCATTGGCGTCATGGTCTCCATGATATCGATCTGGTGCACGAGCACCTTGAGGATCGTGGCGCAACGCGATAACCGGTGGACGATCGTCTGCAATTCAGGTGAATTGTCGTTGAGCGTAGGCTGGCCCAAAATGTCAATAACCGATCCCGTCTCGAAGAGTAACTGCCGGAACCAAAGCTCATACGCCTGGTGAATGACGATGAACAGCATCTCATCGTGCGCGGGCAGTCCCTGTTTGTCGCTTTCCGGCTGCTGGGCGCCGAGTATTTTTTCCAGCTGGAGATAGTCGCTGTAGTGCATAATGTTTTCCGTGGTTGTGCCCGGATTACAAAAATTCAAAACCTATATCCCGCCGGTAGTATATACCCTCATAATGGATATGTTCCAGCACGTCCCGGGATTTATCTACGGCCTCATATACAGTGTCGGCAAAAGAGGTAACACAAAGCACCCTGCCCCCATTGGTGAATACGCCTCCGGACTCCGTCCGGGTTCCCGCATGAAAAATCAGGCTGTCCGCCGCCAGCGGCTGGTCAAGGCCGGTAATCGGCAGCCCCCGCTCATAATGACCGGGATATCCGCCGCTGACAGCCACGATCGTACAGGCAGTGCGTGGCTCCTGCCCGATCCGGCATTCCCGCAGTCTCTGCCCGCTCACGGCATTGAATAGCTCCACGAGGTCGTTTGTAAGCCTGGGCATGACTACTTCGGTCTCGGGATCCCCCATCCGGCAGTTATATTCGATGACATAGGGGTCATCCCCAACCTTGATCACCCCGACAAAAAGGAAACCTTTGTACTCGATCCCCTCCGCTTTCAGTCCGTCCACCGTCGGAATGATGATCCGTCCGGTAACCTTCTCCATAAAGGAAGCATCCGCAAAGGGCACGGGGCTAACCGCGCCCATCCCTCCCGTGTTGGGGCCCTTGTCACCCTCATATATCTTTTTATAGTCCTTCGCTTCCGGCAGAATGAGGAAATCCTTGCCGTCCAGCAGCACAAAGACCGAGAGCTCGATGCCCGTCAGAAATTCCTCCACCACCACTTTATTTCCGGCTTCGCCGAATTTATTCCCCTGGAGCATCAGCTCGAATTCCGCCACCGCTTCGACCGGGTTCTGGCAGATCACTACCCCTTTTCCCGCCGCCAGGCCATCGGCCTTGAGCACGATCGGCAGGGAGTGTTGCTGCAGATAACTGATCCCTTCCGCAAAGCTTTCATGATTGAATTCCCGGTAGGCGGCAGTAGGGATCCCATACCGGTCCATGAATTTCTTTGAGAAGGCTTTGCTCCCCTCCAGTCGCGCTCCGGCCGCACATGGACCGATCACCGGAATGCCGCGTAAAGAAGGATCTGCGGCAAAAAAATCGCCGATGCCTTTTACCAAGGGTTCCTCAGGCCCGACCACCACCATTTCGATTCCTTCCGCAACACAATGATGCCGGATACCCTCAAAATCCAGGGGCGAAAGGTCGACATTCATTCCGCATCCTGCGGTGCCGGCATTCCCGGGGGCGATATGGAGGGCCGAGCAAAGCGGGCTTTGAGCCAGTTTCCACGCCAAAGCATGTTCCCGGCCTCCCGAACCAAGCAGTAAAATTTTCATACAGCCCCGAAATTCGAATTTAAGGCGCAAATTGTAAAAAAGAATTTACTTTAGGGACCAAGAACCGCTGGAAGCTGTTCATAAGTCCAATTGCATGAGTCAACCCACCGCCCCAAGAGCCCGGCACCCGAGAGGTCTCTATGTTCTTTTTATGACGGAAATGTGGGAGCGGTTCGCTTATTATTTGCTGGCGGGGATCCTGCTGCTGTATCTTAAGAACGGGAAACAATTCACCCCGGAAAAGGCTGCCGACATCACGGGCAGCTTCATCGCGCTGATCTGGTTGCCCCTTTTTATCGGCGGGATGATCGCCGACCGGTACCTGGGCTATATCAAATCCATCTTTATAGGCGGCAGCCTTCTGGCTGCAGGCTACCTGGGCCTGATCTTGCCGGGTGACACGGCCATGTATATCTCCCTGGGGCTGATCATCTGCGGAAACGGCTTTTTCAAGCCCAATATCAGCACCCTGCTGGGTAACATATATAATAGGGAAGACCTCAAGCCTATAAAGGACAATGCCTATAATATCTTTTATATGGGCATCAATATCGGCGCGCTGATCTGCAATTTTGTTGCCGCTTACCTGCGCAATAAATACGGCTGGGGTTATGCTTTCGGTGCGGCTGGCATCGGAATGATCATCGGGCTGATCAATTTCGGGTCCAATTTAAAGCACGTGCGGGTTGGGGACGTCCGACGGGAGCCTAATAAAGAGGATATGAACCTGTCGCAAATCCTGCTATATGTATTTGTGCCGGGTATCGTGGCAGCGGCTATCGGCTACTATTTGCCGGGCAGCCTCTTCCATACCACAATAATGGGTAGTCCGGCCAGCGACGCGTTTGTCTTTGCCTGCATCCCGGTAATCGCGTTTTTCCTGTCGATTTGGATGAAAGCGCGGGGAGAGGAAAAGAAGGGCATCGGGGCCCTGTTGTTCATCTTCATGGTTTCCATCATTTTCTGGGCCATTTATTATCAAAATTTCACCGCCTTCTCCTTATGGGCGGATCAGCATACGGACCGGACAGTGTCCACCCGCGTAGTGGAAAAAGGCGCCGATTTCATGGGCCAGCTGCAGTATGTGAATACGACGCCCCGCCTGGTGAACCAGGTTGATGCCAACCTGGAACCGGTCAAGGATGACAGCGGCCATCTCCGCAGGGTAATGGGCCCGGACCCCTACTTTAATAATCTTCCCAGGGCCGATTGGCCGCCACCAGGTCAGAATGTCAAGCTCGTCAACCCCGAGCTTTTCGAGTCGATTGGGCCCTTTTTCATCGTGTCTCTGACCCCACTGCTGGTAGCCTGGTTCCATTATCTGCGTAAAAGAAAAAAAGAGCCGACTACCGCCAGCAAATTCGGTATCGCCCTTTTCCTCGCGGGGCTTTCCTCCATAGTCATGCTGTTTGCCGTAATGTCCGTGCCTTCTATTTATCAATTCAAGGTCTCGCCCGGCTGGCTATGGGGTACTTACTTCGTTATCACCTTAGCGGAGATCTTCCTGAGCCCCATCGGGCTGTCGCTGGTATCCAAGCTGGCGCCGGCACGGCTGACGGCGCTCCTGATGGGCGGCTTCTTTCTGACCATGTCACTGGGCAGCAAGGTCGCCGGGCTGATGACCAGCTCCTGGGGTAAATTTCCGGATAAGCGGATCTACTTTTTGATCTGGTTTGTTGCCGCCGTGATCGGAGGTCTATTGATCTTTAGCCGGATCCGGCCATTGAATACTGTATTACGGAATAAGACGGGCGAAGCATAACAACCAAAAACACCCAAATGGCTTCAAAAAAGTTCGAGCCTTTCGTCAGCGCGGAGACGCAAATGAAAGAGTTCACGTTCAAAGCGCTGCTGATAGGTAGCGTGTTCGGGATCCTCTTTGGCGCCTCCACGGTTTACCTGGCGCTGAAAGCCGGGATCACCGTCTCTGCCTCCATCCCCATCGCCGTACTGGCTATCGCGCTCGGTCGCCGGCTGTTCAAAACCACCATCCTCGAGAACAATATCATCCAGACGACAGGGAGCGCGAGCGAAAGCATAGCGGCCGGCGTGGTCTTCACCCTGCCGGGTTTCCTGTTCCTGTCCAGCGCCGGCGCCGGCAGCTATTTCAACTACGGGGTCATCTTTATCCTTTCCATATTTGGCGGAATGCTCGGAATACTTCTCATGATCCCGCTGCGGCGTTCGCTGATCGTCAAAGAGCACGAGACCCTGCCCTATCCCGAAGGCACAGCCTGTGCATCGGTGCTGAAGGCGGGAGAGAAAGGCGGCAGTTTTGCCAAAGCGGCCTTTCAGGGACTTGGATTCGCCTTCGTATATGCGATTGGACAGAAATTATTTCACTTAATCGCTGAAACCCCCGTATTCGACACGGTAAAGAGCAAGGGCCTCAACGCTATTTATCCCTCTGCTCAGCTCTCTGCTAACATAACTCCTGAATATATGGGGGTAGGCTATATCATCGGACCGCGAATCGCGGGTGTCCTCGTAGCCGGCAGCGTGCTTAGCTGGTTTGTCATCCATCCCCTGCTAGCTTCGCTTATCGACCCGGTGACAATCGCCCAGCAGCAGGTAAAGCTGGGCTACCTGGCGGATATCCATTCAGCCGGGGGCGCCGGCGGTTGGAACCCCGTGACCAAAACATTTGCCGACCCGGCTTCGGCCATCTACCGCGCCTATACGCGGCTGATCGGCGCCGGCACTGTCGCGATGGGCGGGCTGATCACCCTCATAAAGACTATCCCTACGATCGTCGCCTCCTTCAAGGGAAGCATCGGCTCGGTAAAGGAAGCGGGCAACGAAAGCCGGGTCCGCACGGAACGCGATCTCAGCATAAAGGTAGTCGCCTTCGGCAGCCTGGGCCTGGTGATCCTGATCGGCTGTCTCCCGATCATTCCCGGCGATAGCTTCTTTTCCCGGCTCCTGATCGGATTGTTGATCCTGTTGTTCGGCGCCTTCTTTGTCACGGTAGCAAGCCGCATCGTCGGCCTGATCGGTTCATCCAACAGCCCCGTTTCGGGGATGACCATTGCAACGGTTATGGCCACCTGCCTGACCTTCCTCGCTATAGGCTGGAGCGGAAAAGTCTATGAACCGATGGCGTTGGTGGTCGGGGGTATGGTCTGTATCGCCGCTTCGAACGCCGGTGGCACTTCACAGGACCTGAAGACGGGATACCTGGTGGGCGCCACTCCCCGGTACCAACAGCTGGCGCTGATTGTCGGCGTGATCGTCTCCGCCATCGCAGTCGGCTTCACGATAAAGATACTTGACACTCCTACTCCCGATCTGGCCGCACATGGCGTACAACACGCCATCGGCACTACCTTCCCCGCGCCGCAGGCGACCCTGATGGCCACCTTGATCAAAGGGATCCAGTCCGGAAATCTTCCCTGGAACTACGTGCTTGTCGGAGCGGCGCTCGCATTGGTCGTAGAGCTTTGCGGCGTCCGCTCGCTTAGCTTCGCCATCGGCGTCTATCTTCCGCTGTCCACTACGCTGACCATCTTTTGCGGCGGCGCCATCCGCGGTATCGTCGATCAGGTGAAAAAGAAACGCGGCGAAAAGTATTCGGAAATGGGGGAAGACCTGGAAAAGGGGAACCTGTTTGCGACGGGACTGGTTGCCGGTGGCGCACTGATGGGTGTCATCTTTGCCTTCCTGAATATTCCGGCCGGTGTAGTGGCATTCCTGAATAAGCTGAGCCTGGAGAAAACATTGACTTCGGCGCTGGGCGAGCCCGGTTATTATTTACTGGGGGTTGGCTTTTTTGTGGTGATGGGATATGCTTTGTATCGGGCCGGGGCTTCGAAGCATCAACCGCTCAGCTCATCTTGAACGGCACGATCATCTCGAAAACGGGGATATTCACTTCGAAGGTCTTTTTGTTATGGAGGTTCTCCATGGTGTATGCTCCATACATCTTGCCCATTTCCGTACGAAGATTGCAACCGCTGACATACTGATACCTTTCACCCGGCTGAAGGACCGGCTGTACGCCGACTACCCCCTCGCCCTCTACCTCCCGGTAACTGCCGTTGCTGTCGAAAATGTGCCAGTGACGACGATGTAATTTGACCGCAAAACCGTTGTGATTTTCGATTGTTATCCGATAAGCAAACATATACTCTCCGGAAATGGGATTGGAATAGTCGGGCTGATAGAACGTCTCCACACTCACTTCCATTCCTTCCGAGATCTTGTTTGCCATCATAGCCAAATTTTCCTAAAGTTAATTAAAATAGGCACAAATGGGCCTAATTTTGCGCCGGCTGAAGGGGGCGGAGCCCCTTTCGCACCAAAAGGGGGCGGAGCCCCCTTCGCACTTCTTCGAAGTGCAGACATAACTATGGTTACGAATAAATGAGTTTGGAAAGGATATATACAAAATAACTATATATGAAAATCGCGGTAGCAAAGGGTGACGGCATTGGCCCCGAGATCATGGACGCCGTGCTGAATATTTTCGATGCGGGTAAAGTACCGCTGGAATATGTGATGGTAGACATGGGAAAATGGGTCTTTGACAAGGGGTTCTCCAACGGAATGACACCGGAGGCACAGCTGACCATCGAAGACCTGGGCATCCTGTTCAAGGGACCGATGGAGACGCCAAAGGGGAAGGGCGTGAAAAGCGTGAACGTAACCGCCCGTAAAACCTGGAATACCTATGCCAATAAAAGGGTCTTTCAGTCCCTGCACGGCGTGGATACCGTATTCTCCCGCGCCGGGATCGCGATCGACATCACCATCGTACGCGAGAATATAGAAGATACATACGGTGGGATCGAGCACATGCTGACCCAGGATGTGGCGTTAAGCCGTCGTTTCATCACGCGTCCCGGAAGCCTGCAGGTCATTAAATACGCATTCGAGATGGCAAAGAAAAATGGCGCGCGCCGGATCACCTGCGGACATAAAGCCAATATCATGAAGCTGACCGACGGGCTTTTCCTCGAATGCTTCCAGGAGGTGGCAAAAGAATATCCCGAACTGAAATCGGACGATATTATCGTGGACGATCTGGCTATGAAGCTCGTCGTGCGCCCGCAGGAGTTCGATGTGGTCGTGCTGACCAATCTGCAGGGCGATATCATTTCCGATCTCTGTGCGGGATTGGTGGGCGGCCTGGGTTTCGCTCCCTCCGCCAATATCGGGGACCATATTGCGATCTTCGAGGCGGTGCATGGTACGGCGCCGGACATCGCGGGCAAGAATGTGGCCAACCCCACCGCCCTGTTGCTTAGCGGGATTGCCATGCTGAGGCACCTTGGGCTGATGGAGAGTGCGGCCGTCATCGAAAATGCCTTATTATACACTTTGGAACAGGGAATCCACACCGGGGATTTTGGAGATAAGAAGACGCCGGCGCTAAGTACAACGGATTTTGCGAAGGCGATCATCGCCAATTTCGGCAAGACCCCTCAGCATGGCACCCGGCCGATCCTGCCCAATATGCCCGTCACGACTACCGCATTCAAGCTCTCCAGGAACGAAATGATGGTGTCGGACGACCCGCAAAAGGAAGCGATCGTCGGTGTGGATTTCTTTATCGAAAGCTCGGAGCAGCCGCAGACCATTGCAAAAAAATGCCAGCGGCATGGGGGCGTAAAGTTCAACCTGATCAATATCAGCAACCGGGGAACCCAGGTCTGGCCGACAGGTTCGGTATATACCAACCTGGTGAACCTATTCAATGTCCGGTTCGAGAGCATCGACGGCTCCCCATTGAACCAGCAGGACGTCCTGGGTCTCTATGTCAGCCTGAGCGGCGACTTCAAGATCTGCTCCTCCGAACTTTTGAATCTGCTCGGCGATAAAAAGGCGTATTCGCTGGCCCAGGGACAATAACTCCCGGATTTGGCATAAAATTAGCTCCGCTTGCTCTATGAGAAAATATTACCCGACCCTGATCCGGGTTCTATTTTGCGTCTTCATATCCATCTTTGCCCAACGGGCATCGGCACAGTATCAATACCCCAGGTATATATCTACCGGTCCCAACAGCGGTGGATATTACGAGTATATACCGGCAGGGTATAATGCGTACAGGAATACGAAAAAATACCCGCTGCTCGTCTTCTTACATGGTGCGGGACAGTTCGGAAACGGCGACTCCGCCGAGCTTCCGAGGATCAAGGCAACGGCAATACCCCATCTGATCGCAGAACACGCATGGCCCGACAGTTTTACCGTCAACGGCAATACCTACCAGTTTATCGTGATCTCCCCCCAATTCGCCGTATGGCCCAGCGACGATGACGTGAACGATGTGGTCCAATATGCGATGACGCATTACCGGGTCGATACGGGGCGGGTCTACCTCACCGGGCTGAGCATGGGGGGACTGGCCACGTGGTCCTATGCCTCTTTTCCCCAATGGGCGGGGCTGCTGGCCGCGATCGTTCCGACCTCGGCCGATACCAACTTCCATGGCCTGGCCGGGGCAAAGGTCATGGCGGAAAACAACCTTCCTATATTCGCCACGCATAATAGGTATGACACTTACCTGCCATGCAGCGGAGATATCTACAATATCAACCTTGTCAACGACTCGGTGAACCCACCTATACATCCCACTGCGCAGCTCAGAATTTTTAATGCCTATGGTCATGACTCCTGGGATTCGACGTATAATCCGAAGACCATAATGTACCAGGGTCTAAATATTTATCAATGGATGTTGTTGTATTCCCGCGACCCGGGGGGTAATACGCCGCCACCTCCAATCCCGAATGGTTTTATGACATTTACGGCGGTACCGATCGGATCGCAGACGCAAGAGGTCCAGCTGTCATGGTCGGATTCCTCTGAGCAGGATAACCGGTACTTTGTCGTGCAGCGGTCCACCGACAGCATACAATTCAGCACGATCGATACCGTCAGCGCCGTTCCGGGTATGATCACCGGCAATAGTTATTCATTTATCGATCCCAGCCCGCCGTCAGGGCGCGACTATTACCGGTTATTTCAGGTTCATCTGGACGGTACCGCAAGCATTTCGCCCGTGCGTAAGGTCGTAATCGGGCAAGGACCGGGCGTGACCCCGACTAAGGCTATCGGACTGTGGTTGAGCCCCAATCCTGCGACGTCGGCACTGTATGTAACGATAGGGGGGAGTGTCTCCGAATCGCTGGAGCTGAGACTGGTCGATTTGCGAGGGAATATTCTGAGAACATGGCTCTTCCGGAAAACCGATAACAACTGGATACAACTGGTGGATATCGGAGATCTCGTGCCCGGCACTTACTTTATCCAGGCGTTCGGAAAGAATTGGCATTCCGCCCGGGCCTTTATCAAGAGATAGAGCGCTACTCGGTTAAGATCGGGCGGTTCAGCCGGTGTGAAAGCTCTATGAGGAGGAGCACACCCAACAACGTAAAAATCGCGAGCGTAATGAAATGGATCGACCGGTAGCGCTCTTCCCTGCGGTCAAAGGCGAGCCGGGCCCTGACATACAGAAAAAAGCTGACGATCGTTACGACAGCGCTGAGTATGCAGGCGGCAACGGTCAGCTGGATAAGGATGTCAGATCCGTTTGGTTTGTGCATAACCGTTCTTTTGCAGCCACTCCGTGATCTTCAGCCGCTGATCCCCCTGGATGATAATAAGACCGTCCTTGACCGAGCCACCGGTTCCGCAATACGCCTTTAGCCGACGCCCCAGCTCTTCCAATTCCGGGGTCGGGCCAATATAACCTTCCACCAACGTGACCGCCTTTCCGGCGCGTTGCCTGGTATCCAATTTTACTCTCAGCTTTTGCTGCCGCGGCATCACACTCTCCTCGGGTATGGACTCTTCCTCCGGCCGAAAGTCAGGATCGGTGGAATATACAATACCGTTTCTGTCAGGTTTCTTCTTGCTCATACATTTTGGTTAATTCATAGCGCCACGGCCTTTAGACTCATATCCAGGCTCTTTGCCTGATGAATGAGGGCGCCGACGCTCACATAATCTACGCCGGTGCGGGCGTAGTCTTCGATATTACCGACATGAATGCCGCCGCTGGCCTCCGTCTCGAATCGCTCGCCGATGAGCGAAAGCGCATCAGCCAGCTGGCGGGGTGTGAAATTGTCAAGCATGATACGGTCGACCTTGCCGACCTCCAGGACCCGGCGAACTTCGTCGAGATTTCGTGTCTCCACTTCGATCTTGAGCTGTGGCTTGTGGGTCTCCCGATAAACACTCGCTTTTTCAATGGCCGCTTCCAGGCTGCCGGCATAGTCGATGTGGTTATCTTTCAGGAGGATCATGTCGAATAGACCGAAACGATGATTAATCCCACCGCCGATCCTTACCGCCTCTTTCTCCAGGAGCCGGAAATTGGGGGTGGTCTTTCGCGTGTCGAGAATTCGGGTCTTATACCGCTGCAGCCGGTCGACGTATTGTCTGGTCAGCGTGGCGATCCCGCTCATGCGCTGCATACAATTCAGGATAAGCCGTTCGCATTGCAGGATCGTGTATACGGTGGCTTCGGCGACAAAAGCCTCCTCGCCATCACGCATGACGTCGCCGTCCTGCTTATAGGCAGTGAACGTGGCCGATGGCTCCTTTATCTTCAGGATCTTTTCGGCTATCTCCATTCCGGCGAGGATGCCGTCTTGCTTGATGTGAAGGACCGCCTTGCCGCGGGCCTGAGGTGGGATACATGCCAGCGTACTGTGATCGCCGTCGCCGACATCTTCCTGCAGCGCATTCAACACCAGCATTTCCAGTTGCTCGTCAAATTTCGACATGCAGCAAAAATATGGATTAAACTGCTAACGTCTGCCCTGCCGGTCATTTCAGCCTCTGGCCGAAATAGAGAAGACCCGGCCGTCCCGGCCGGGTCCTGTTCTATGATAAGCTAAAAAGAAAAGACTTTATTGATTGACCTGAAATCTCAGCTCTTCCAGCAAAAGCCTATCCCCCTTCTGCCGCGTGAAAATGGTCGTCCGGTAATCGCCATTCTTGGTCTGCAACACACCCACACAGTATTCTGCGCTGCCACTATACCCCATTTTCCGAACTACAAAATTCCGAACTCCATTAGTCGTAAAGAAATCCCGAATGATCATCTCAGCCTGGATCTTACTGTAGTTATCACTTTTTTCAGGAAGGCTGATGTCAACCCGGTTATCGAGATACCGGGATAATTCCCCGGCATTGCCGAGTCGGATCGCGTAAGTTATATCATCCAGCGTATACACAGGGCGGAAAGACACCAGTACGAGCATCACCATGACAACCAACACCCCCCCCACCCTCATAACAACGCTTTTCATATAATAGAATATTAGTCATACCGTCTAATCCCAAATCTATGCCAAACTGTCGTTGGTGCACAAAATACCATCTTCAGGGTAGTAACCCAGCGTTTTATGGCCTACCTTTGCGCCGTCAAACCATTTTAAAACGCTCCCTTTATGTCAACTAAGAAGAAAGTCATCCTCGTCATAATGGATGGTTGGGGCCTCGGCCGGGAGAAGGCCGCGGATGCCATAGCAAACGCCCGGGTCCCCTTCGTCAGCTCGCTGTATTCTGCCTGGCCCAATACCACACTGGTCACCTTCGGTGAAGATGTCGGGCTGCCGGAAGGTCAGATGGGCAATTCGGAGGTAGGACATCTCAACCTGGGCGCGGGCCGGATCGTCAACCAGGAATTACAGCGGATCAACGTCTCCATAAAGGACGGCTCCTTCGGCCGGAATGAAGCCTTGCTGGCCGCTATCCGCGGCGCCAGGTCAGCCGGAAAGCCGTTGCACCTGCTGGGCCTGGTAAGTGACGGTGGCGTCCATTCTCATATCCGGCACCTGATGGCCATCGTCGACGTCTGCGACAGGGAAGGACTGAAAGATGTCTATATCCACGCCTTTACCGACGGCCGGGATACTGACCCCAAAAGCGGCCTTGGCTTTATCCGGGAACTTCAAAACCACCTGGACAGGACCACAGGAAGGATCGCCAGCATCTGCGGCCGGTATTTCGCCATGGACCGGGACAAACGCTGGGAACGGGTCCGCCTCGCTTACGACGCCATGGTGCAAGGAACAGGGCAGGCATCCACGGACGCGCTCGCCGCAATAGAACAGTCCTACCTCGCCGGCGTTACCGACGAATTCATCAAACCTACGGTGATCGTAGGCGCCGATCAACATCATCGGCCCGTAGCGACGATCCGGGACGGGGACTTCGTACTTTGCTTCAATTTCCGAACGGACCGCTGCCGGGAAATCACCGAAGTCCTGACGCAGATGGACATTCCCGACCAGGACATGAAGAAACTGTCATTGCACTATACTACTATGACACAGTACGACCAGCGGTTCAAAGGCGTTAATGTCATGTTTGACAACGACGACCTGGCGAATACGCTCGGCGAAATCATCGCCCGCAACGGATTGAAGCAGATCCGGATCGCCGAAACGGAGAAATATCCTCATGTGAGCTTTTTCTTCAGCGGCGGCCGGGAGACCCCGTTCGAAGGGGAGCGACGGATCATGATCCCATCCCCAAAAGTGGCAACCTACGATCTGAAGCCGGAAATGAGCGCGATAGAACTCACCGATGCCATCGTCCCGGAAATACTTGCGGGCTCGGCCGACTTCATCTGCCTCAATTATGCCAATACCGATATGGTCGGTCATACCGGCGTCTGGAATGCCGCGCTCAAAGCGGCAGAGACCGTTGACGCCTGCGTGGAAAGAGTGGTCGGCGCTGCGCTGGATAGCGGTTATACGGTTTTTTTGACCGCCGACCACGGGACTGCCGACTATATGATCAACGGGGACGGCACCCCCAATACCGCACACACCATGAACCCGGTGCCCTTCTTCATCATCGACAAAAGCTGGAAGGGCGGCATCCGCGCGGGCAAGCTGGGAGACCTGGCGCCTACCATCCTGACAATGATGGGATTAGCCATTCCGCCCGAAATGACAGGTGAAATCCTTATCTAATCCATGCCTGACGCGGGTTTCCTGCGCCGCCGGTCGCCGACGGTTGCCTCCGGCTACATACTTCTTTTTTTTCTTACGCGCAGCTTTACTTCGTTAAAATTGTCTAAATTACAGGGCAACCAATGCGGTTATCATGACCGAAGAAGCCATTTTACAAGGCTGTTTGAAAAATGTGGCCACTGCCCAGCGCGAACTGTACAACCGCTACAGTCCGAAAATGCTGGCGGTATGCTATCGGTTCGCCCACAACAGGGAAGACGCAGAGGATATGTTACAGGAAGGCTTTATTAAAGTGTTTTCCCAGATACACACCTTTCAGAATAAAGGTGCCTTCGAAGGTTGGATCAGGCGGATCATCGTTCATACCTGCATCAATAACCTGAAAAAGAATAAACGGTTCAATGAAAGTCTGGACATCGTACATGCGCACGGAGTCCAGGTAAGGGAAGAAAGCGTTCCATCCATCGTCCAGGCCAAGCAGATCGTAGAATGTATCCGTATCCTGCCTATTGGTTACCGGACTGTCCTTAACCTATATGCGATAGAAGGCTATTCGCATAAAGAAATAGCGGGGATGCTGGACATTGAGGAAAGTACGAGCCGGTCTCAATACACCCGGGCAAAACAAATGTTGGAGGATATTCTGATTAAGAAAAAGATCCTGTCCAAACCCAGGGAGAAAGCAGAGTGGCTCTTGGCGATACGTTAACCTGAATCCGATCTGTGAAAGCATCCCAAAAACTGATTGACCAATGAAGGAAAGTAACTTCTATAGTGACGAATTTGAACAACTGATCAGGGAGAAGACAGAACAATATAAAATGTACCCTTCCGAAAACGTTTGGAAGGGGGTTCATAATTCTTTACATACGAAGCGCAAATGGTTTATCGGTTCAATGTCTTTTTTGGTGACCGGTATCCTCTTTTTCTCCGGGAGAGAATTGCTTGCTCCCGGTCATTCCTCAACACATAAATTGGCTGCCGCCGGTACGGCGCCCACCAATAGCTTCAATTCCGATCCGGCACGGTCCAACCAGCCGGACGACAATCCGCACGCGAATTTTGTAATTCTCCATCCCGCCAATACTGCCATCGCATCAGTCCGCCATCTCAATTCCTCCGACCACCTCACTATTACCATCAGTCACCCCGTAGTAAGCCAGCCGGACCTTTCCGAACTCCTGAGCCATGCGGTGAGGTTGCCGGGAGAAGTGCCATCACTGATAGAAGCTGGCAAGACACCGACGGTCGCCATGACCAAAGCGCCGGAAAATCCCCAAACCGAGCCGGGTTTGCTGGATAGCTGGCTCGTTCGTAACGCACCAGAAAATTCGGCCGCACACCGGAACACGGATGCCCCAGCCCTTCACAATACCGCCGAGACCCTTCGGGAAACGGGTGAAACCTCCCGCGAAACCGCAGATGACGCATACGTCCGCGGCGTTATCGAAGACCTGAGCGCCAGAGGTCAGCAGCGCACACATCCCAATGCGCAGATCAACCGCAACCTATCGACGCATCAAGGGTCCGTCTCCAACAAGATAAAGGATTCGGCCGGGGGCGCAAAGGCATCCACCGATGCCATCGGCGAAGCATCCGACCTTTCCCGCGTAAACTGGCTGCATGATTATGCCGTATATTCCTTACCGCCCAGTCCAAGCCGCGGCCGGCTGTTCTTCCAATTGGTGCTGGCCCCTACCGTTAACTATCGCAACCTGTCAGGTGGTAGCATGGCTTCCTCCAAGGAAGTGGGTGGATCGGGTGTCCGCACCGGGAATGTAATGAGCTGGGTCGATCAATCTCCCGCGCTGGGATTTGAATTCGGCGCCAACGTACTGTATCGCGTGACCCGCAACCTGACGGTGAAAGCCGGGCTGCAATTCAATTACAGCCATTACAAAATGCTGGCCTACACGTCGCCGCTGCAACAACAGCAACAAACCACAACGGCGAGCTACCGTACCCCCCTCGGCAACGCCATCTACCTCGATTCCATGGCCGAAGCACCCCCGAGCACAGGGACCAACCCCTACGCCGCGACCAGCATCCAGGCAACACTCTATAACGATTATTATCAACTACTCGCGCCGGTCGGCTTCGATCTGCGGGTGCTGGGCAATGAGCGGCTTCAATTCAATCTCGGCGCGACTATCCAGCCCAGCTATCTGCTTAACACCAACTCCTATATTGTCAGCACCGACTATACCAATTATTCGAAAGAACCTTCGACTTTCCGGAGATGGAATGTGAGCGGAGCCGTTGAAGCCTTCCTGTCCTACCAGACAGGTCTCATCCGCTGGCAGATCGGGCCGGAATTCCGCTACCAGCTTTTCTCCAACTATCTCAGTAGTAACCCCTATCCGATCAACGAGAACCTGAAAGGATATGGCATTAAGATCGGCATCACTAAGCCGCTGCCGTAAGCCCTCCAACCCCACGCTCCATCCCCCATACCTCCTCCAGCCCAACCCCACACTCCATCCCCCATACCACCTCCAGCCTGACCCCACACTCCATCCCCCATATTTTCGTAAATTTGGCGTATGAAGAAAATCGTTCTCGCGTGCATAGGCGGATGGCTGGTTTACAGCGCCTGTGGCCATCGCTCCCCATCCCCTTCGTCAAAACCGGCAGATACATCATCCCTTTCCGATACAACCCAAAAAACGTATTTCCCGGTCGCAGACGTGCTCGAATCAGAGATCCGGGAAATCGATACCACGCCCGTAGCCATCCAAAAATTAGTTATCGCCAATGGACGGAAAGACTCTGCTTTTATCAAGCCGGCGGAGTTCAATGCGCTGGCTATGCAATTTTTGGCGCCGGAGTTCCGGAACGGCGGCTTTGAAACGAATTTTACCGAAACCTCCTTTATAGACAACGCCACTCACGGCGCTACCTTTACGTATTCAACGACAAACGAGAACCTTTCGCTCCAACGGGTGGATGTCGTCGCGGCACAGCAAGGCTCGAGCCATCACGTAAAGAGCATCTACCTTGAAAGGAACAGGGTCTCCGGAGACAGCAACATTCTCGAAAAGATGTACTGGCGGACCGGACGACGATTTCAAGTGATTAGCCTGATCAACGTTAAAGGTCATGCGCCGGTCGAAAGGCAACTGATCGTGTCCTGGGAATCAGGGGCGGACACGGATGAGGATTAACATCATAAATGCCGGCCCTTCGGGCGAACTGCGCTCCGCCCGGTTTAACGAATAATAACGAAATGACATCCGAACAATTCAGCCAGCTAGCGGCGACGATACCTACCGACCCGGGTATCTATAAATATTTCGACGAACGGGATGATCTGGTTTATGTCGGGAAGGCCAAAAACCTCCGCAAGCGGGTTAGCTCGTATTTTACCAAGACCTTTACTACTTATAAAACCCACGAGCTGGTCCAGCGTATCCGCCGTATCGAGTTCACGATCGTCAACTCGGAACAGGATGCCTTCCTGTTGGAGAATTCCCTGATCAAACAATTCCAGCCGAAGTTCAATATCAACCTGAAAGACGATAAGAGCTATCCCTATATCGTCATCAAGAACGAGCCTTTCCCCCGCGTCTTCCTCACGCGGCGGAAGATCGGCGACGGCTCGGAATATCTGGGGCCATATACCTCGGTAGGAAGGGTGCGGGAACTGCTGGATCTCGTCAAAAGCAATATCCAGCTGCGGACCTGCCAGCTGAACCTCTCGGAATCCCAGGTCCGGAAAGGGAAATATAAAGTGTGCCTCGAATATCACCTGGGCAATTGCAAAGGTCCTTGTCAAGGCCGCCAGACGGCAGAGGACTACCAACAGGGACTCATGCAGCTTAGGAACGTCCTCAAGGGCAACCTCGGACCGCTGATCCAGCAATTCAAAAGGGAAATGCGGGAGGTGGCGGAGAAGATGGATTTTGAAAAGGCCGAGCTGATCCGCAAAAAGATCCTGCATCTCGAAAACTACGAATCCCGTTCGGTGATCGTGAGCCGGCGCCTGAGCAACGCAGATGTCTTCTCGATCGCAAGGGACGGAGACCTGGCTTATATCAATTACCTGATGGTGGAAACAGGCACCATCGTCCAGGCACACACGACGCAGGTGGAGACCCATCTGGAGGAGTCTGACGAAGAGGTGCTTGCGTTTACGGTAGCACGCCTCCGCGAAACCTTTAACAGCATGGCCAGCGAATTGATCCTTCCCTTTCCGATCGACTTCCCGGAAGAAGGAATAGAACAGACCATTCCAAAAGGCGGCGACAAGAAAAAATTGCTTGACCTCTCCCAAAAAAATGTAGCGTATTTCCGCGAAGAGCTGCGGAAAAAGAAGATTCTCCAACTGGAAGGGAAGACCGGCGACGAACGCAGAAAAGTGCTGGAACAGCTGATGGAAGACCTCCAGCTGGCAGAATTGCCGGTCCATATCGAATGCTTCGACAACTCCAATTTCCAGGGCAGCTACCCGGTATCGGCAATGGTCTGCTTTCGCGATGGAGTGGAAAGCAAAAAGGATTATCGCCATTTCAACGTAAAAACAGTACAGGGTATAAATGATTTCGCGACGATGAAGGAAGTGGTTCACCGTCGATATAAGCGCCTGCTGGAGGAACACCAGTCCCTTCCGCAACTGGTGATTATTGATGGTGGCAAGGGACAGCTGAGCGCGGCCATGGAAAGCATTACCGAGCTGGGGATCGTGGGGATGATGACGGTGGTCGGATTGGCAAAAAATGAAGAGGAGATCTTCTTCCCGGGAGACACCGAATCGATCAAACTGCCCTATAACAGCGACAGCCTCCATCTCGTGCGCCGTATCCGGGATGAGGTCCATCGGTTCGGGATCACCTTCCACCGGCAGAAAAGAAGTAAGGGCACGTTTACGAACGAATTGGAACAGATCGACGGTATCGGTCGCCAGACTGCCGATCTCCTGTTAAAACAGTTCCGGTCGGTCAACCGGATCAGGCTCCTGCCGGAAGAGGAATTGGCCGCGGCGATAGGGCAGAGCAAGGCCAGGAAGATCCTTGCTTATTTTCGGGATGCCGGCACAGCCCTGGACGCCGGGTCGCCGCAGAGTAGTTAATGGCCTTTACCGGGCAGCCGGAGGAGAACCAATACTCCTAAAAAACAAAAAGGGGCCCGGATAGATATCCAGCCCCGTTTTTAAAATCCAATATCCTATGAAAAACCAGTGTAAAAGTAGTAAAAGAAATCAAACCGGCAATACCCGCTTTTGGGTATTTTTAAAAAATAATCCCCGTAGTAACTAATTAATTTATAGCTACTTATTAGCGAAAAAAAGAAGGGATGCCACGGTTGCGGCACCCCTTCAGGACAATCTTTTTATCGGAGCTTAGTACGACCAGAGGTCCTGCTCGTAGTTGAAGATCTTTTCCTTGATATTCTCGCCTTCCAGCAGGCGGAGGATGGGGTTCTTGATATACTGTTCGACGTATACATCGGCGGGGTTATCGATGGTCGATTTGATGATCCGAGGCGCGAACATCCGGGTTTCGAACAGCTCTTCCCAGCTCATGCGGGCGCCGTAGTTCTTCCCGTTATAGGCTTCGAACTTGGCCAGCATCGGGCGCAGATCGGGGTAATATACCCAGAAGCGGGTATTGCCGGATACAT
Source organism: Puia sp. (assembly GCA_035948015.1). Classification (GTDB taxonomy): domain Bacteria; phylum Bacteroidota; class Bacteroidia; order Chitinophagales; family Chitinophagaceae; genus Puia. Next base: position 130 of record DASZJO010000036.1, on the reverse strand, counting down.
TTCTTTTACTACTTTTACAATGGTTTTTCATAGGATATTGGATTTTAAAAACGGGGCTGAATATCTATTCGGGCCCCTTTTTTTTTGGCCTACTCCGCGGTATAAATAAGTTACTCATTAACGTTAGTCT
>DASZJO010000035.1:0-10521 GCA_035948015.1 Puia sp. | reverse complement strand
CCGGGTGGGCGAGGTAGAGGAATATCTGAGTTTTATTGTGAAGGGGCTGGCCCGCATGTATTTCCTTAAAGGGAAGATCGAAATGATCACCAATATTGCCAAAGAAGGGGAACTGATCGGCGCGTCCGCCTCCTTCCTGTCGGGCAAACCTGGAGCAGGCATATCAGCAAAGTCCGAAGATCGAAAAGCTGGGTCGGCTGGTGACGACCTATTTTGTGCTTCAAAAGGAAGAATGGGAGCTGGAGTGTATGCGGCTGGATACGCGGGAGCGGTTCCTGCGTTTTATCGGCAACAATCCCGAGCTACTGATGCGGGTGCCGCAAAAGTACCTTGCCTCCTATTTGAATATGAAGCCGGAGACTTTCAGCCGGCTGAAAAATCACATCAAAAAACGCCCTGTCGTGGGGCGACCTTGAACTTGTATGGCTTATACCGCCGCGACATATCAGGCTGCGCTCGAGAAGCTGCATCAATACCTGCAGAGCTATACGCCGCTGAACAAAAATGAGTTCCTGCAAATGGAGCCGTTCCTCGAGATCCGCGAATTCGACAAAAGGGTCAAGGTGATCCATGAAGGGGAGGTGGAACGCTATCTCAACGTAATTGCCTGGGGCCTTGCCCGGAAATATCTGCCGGTGCGAAATAAGGAGATCACGATCCAGCTGGCGTCGGAAGGGCATATGATCCATTCTGAGCTGTCCTTTCATTACCGGGTGCCTTCCAGGGCGGTCGTGGAGACGATCGAGCCGACGGTTTTTTTCTCGATCTCGTATGACAGTCTGGAGCAGTTGTACGACAAGGTCCCCGGGATAGAGCGGTTGGGCAGGCTGATGATCACCGATCTGTTTATCAAGAGTGATACCCGGTATTTTAACAACCTGCGGAAGAGCACCAGAGAACGTTTCCTCGAGTATGTGAGAAATCATCCGGATATGGTGCAGCGGGTGCCGCAGAAGTATTTGGCTTCTTTTCTGAATATCAAGCCTGAGACTTTCAGCAGGTTGAAACATCTGACAAGGGGCAAAGGCGTAAGTCTCAAAGGGTGATCGGATGAGGCTGACGCAGGGTCAAAGGCTGACGACGAGGACCGGGATCTTGAGTTCGTGGCGGACGGCGTTGACGGTTTCGCCGTAGATAAAATCCTTCAGGCCGGTATGGCCATGAGAGCCGATGACAAGCATGTCGGCCTTTTGTTGGTTCGCGATACGGGCGATCTCGCGGCTGCGGTGCCGGAAGCCGAGGGCTGTGTGGCAGGTGAATCCCTTTTCTTCGAGGGCTTGACGGTATTGATCCAGTCTTTCCTGATCCTTACGGGTTTCCAGATCGTCGCTCTCCCTTCCGAGCATGCGGGCGGAGGCGCTTTCGACGATGTGGATCAACAGGTAGCGTCCGTCTTTGCCGCCCTGGCCGACGGCGTAGGCAAGCAATTTTTGATCGTGGGCGCTAAAGTCCAGGGCGATGGCAATGTGGTTGAACGCGGGCGGGGTCCAGTCTTGCAGCGCGTCCGGCTGCGGATGGACGAGGGGAATGGCTTTTCCGGCAGCGCGGGTGAAAAAAGGATGGAGGGTGATATAGACGAGGAGGCCGATGGCAGCTGCGCCGGCGACCAGGATGAGTGTCTTGATCCCCCATTCGCCGGGCTGGGCCAGCCAGGGGGCCAGCTCTTCGACGACCAATTTGACGTTGAGATAGAGGAGGAGGGCAGCAACCAGCCACGACAACAAGCGGATCACCGGGCTGGCGGTAAAATCACCCATCTTGCTTCGGTCACTGACAAAATGGATGAGGGGGATGACGGCAAAACCAAGTTGGACACTAAGGATGACCTGGCTAAGGATCAGCAGGTTGTCGGCTTCGTTTTCGCCTGCGATCAGGATGACCAGGACAGCGGGGATGATGGCGAGCAGGCGGGTGATGAGTCGTCGCAGCCAGGGGTTAATGCGTAATTGGAGGTAACCTTCCATAACGATCTGACCGGCAAGGGTTCCGGTCAGGGTGGAGCTTTGGCCGGCGGCGATCAGGGCGATGGCGAACAGTTTGGGTGCGAGGTTGGTGCCCAGCATCGGCAGGAGGCGGTAGGCCTCTTTGATGGAGGCAACGGAGGTATTGCCGGTCTTAAAGAAGACGGTTGCGGCGAGGATGAGGATAGCGGCGTTGACGAGAAAGGCCAGGTTGAGGGCGACCGCGCTATCCAGGAAATTTATTTTCAGCGCCTTTCGCAATTGGTCTTTTCCGGGGCCGATCTTTCGGGTCTGGACGAGGGCGGAGTGGAGATAGAGGTTATGAGGCATAACGGTAGCGCCGATGATACCGATGGCGATATAGAGCGCCTGCCGACCTTGAAGGATGGGGACAAATCCTCCGGCAATATCGGATAAGGCGGGTTTGGCAAGGAGGATCTCGATGAGGAATGACCCGCCGACGATGGCGATCAGGCCGATGATAAGGGCTTCCATCCGGCGCATACCCAGTCGCTGGAGGAAGAGCAGGAGGAAGGTATCGAGAACGGTAAGGCAGACGCCATAGATAAGGGGCAGGCCGGTCAGCAGTTGGATGCCGATGGCCATTCCGAGCACTTCGGCCAGGTCGCAGGCGGCGATGGCGATCTCCGCCAGGATATAGAGCGGAATATTGATGAAGGCGGGATAGGTCTCGCGATTGGCCTGGGCGAGGTCGCGGCCTCTGACGATACCGAGGCGGGCGGAGAGGTTTTGGAGCAGGATGGCCATCAAATTGCTCATCAGCAGTACCCAGAGCAGGGTGTAGCCGAACTGGCTTCCGCCGGCGAGGTCAGTAGCCCAATTACCCGGGTCCATATAGCCAACGCTAATCAGGTAGGCGGGGCCGAAGAAAACAAAGAGCTGTCGCCACCAGGGCCGCTTGAGGGTGGTGTCGATGCTGCCGTGGACTTCGCTGAGGCTAACGTTTTTCTGCCAGTGATTCATCATCTTTTACCAGAACGTTTTTGGCTACCTGGGCGCTGAGTGTAACCGGGGGCTGGTTTCGCACTTTTACTTCCAGGGAATTGTCAAATGGAAATTTCTTTCGGATCTCCAGCCGGGTACCCAGCCGGATATGGTTGTATTGCAACAGTTCCAACATCTCCGAGGTTTGGCTGGCGATGCCGGAGACCTGGGCAGTTTTGTTCAGGGGTAGTTCCAGGAGGCTAAGCTGGCGCCGGACCTGCAGGCGGCCCTGGGAATCGGGGATGGGGTCGCCATGGGGATCGGATTCCGGAAAGCCGAGGAAAGAGTCGAGGCGGTCGATCAGTTCACGGCTGCTGATATGTTCCAGTTCCTCTGCGATGTCATGGACCTCATCCCAGCCAAACTGCAATTTCTTGACGAGGAAATATTCCCAGAGCCGGTGTTTGCGGATGATGTGGACGGCGGCCTTGCGGCCTTCGTTGGTTAGTTTGAATCCTTTGTATCGCTCGTAGATAAGCAGCTTCTGCTCTTTCAGCTTCTTCAGCATGTCGGTGACAGAGGCGGCCCGGGTCCGGAGCGCCGATGCGAGCGCGTTGGTCGTGACCAGCCCTTGCTCCTGCTGAAGATGGAAGATGGCTTTCAAATGATCTTCTTTACTGACGGATACCTTCATATTTTCAAATGTCTAAAATAAATTTTAGACAAATCTAAAATTTAAAATTGATTACGGCAACATTTTTCTTCAGGCTAATGATTATTTTTAGCGCGGAAATCGTCGTATGAACAAGTACCTGTTGCTGATCATTTTGTCAATGCTGGCCGCGTCATGTAAGAGCAAGAAGGTCTCGCTGGCCGGCAATGATGACGGAGAATTGAGTGTTTCGGAGTTTATCGATTACTTTCAGCCGCTCGCGCTGCCGTATGCCGTTTCGGATACGATATTGAGGCGAAGGGAACCCGAGGCTGCTTCGATCAATTATAAGCTATTTACCCGCCTGGTGCCGGACAGCCTGCTGACGCGATATTTCGGGGCGACGGCAAGGCCCCGTCTGTATGCGGTCGGGAAGATCAAAGTTCCGAAAGCGGAGACGTATGTTTTTGTCAAATGCGTCACCAGCGGGCGGCGGATGTTGTATGTCCTGTGTTTCGACCGGAAGGACCTTTATTCAGCGGCGAGGCCGGTCCTTTATTCCGAGAGTTCACCCGGTGTCTGGGGAGCGGTGGGGATGGACGGCAAATACACGTTGTCCCTGACCCATTATCGGAAAGCGGCGGACGGTGAGGTCTATCATACGACAGACGACTATATTTACAATGAGGCGGGTAGCTTTGATCTAATCCTGACGGAGTCAAACGAAAACAAGAACCGGGTCCTTCCACTTTACAATCCCATCGACACGCTGCCGCGAAAGCATAGATTTTCGGGGGATTATGCGCAGGACAAGCGGAATATCGTTTCCATCCGGGACAGCAGGGAGGCTGGGCGTTTCCATTTCTTCGTACATTTCGAAAAAGATAATGGAGAATGCAAGGGGGAATTGAAAGGAGAAGCTAAATTTGTCTCACCCGGTGTTGCCCGATACCGGGCCTATTCCGACCCCTGCGCGGTTGAATTCACGTTTGATGGCGGGGGGGTATCCATGAAAGAATTAGGTGGTTGCGGCGTTCACCGGGATATTAAATGTTTTTTTGAAGGTTATTTTCAACGGCGCAGGGATACGCATCCAAAGCCTGCTGCAAAGCGGGCCTGATTCATACAATTCTATTCAGTTTTATCCGTTATATTGCGGACTTTTACGGGGCGGAGCCCAAGGAAAAAACAATTTGGATCAGATATGAGCTTTAGAAATTACGCGGTCCCTTATACAGTAGACGAACGATATTCCAAGAAGGTAGCCTATTTCTCGATGGAATTTGCCGTACATCAGCCCTTGAAGATCTACAGCGGGGGTTTGGGTTTTCTCGCAGGCTCTCATTTGCGGAGCGCCTACGAACTGAAGCAAAACATGATCAATGTCGGGATCTTATGGAAATACGGTTATTATGACCAGGCCCGAAACCAGGATCAGACATTGCAGGTCACCTGGATGGAAAAGCAATACAGTTTTCTCGAAGATACCGGCATCCAGTACCAGGTAACTATTCATGATCATCCGGTTTGGGTGAAGGTATGGTATCTCAATCCCGAAACATTCAAAAGTGCTCCTTTATTCCTGCTAAGCACCGACGTTCCGGAGAACGATTATGTTTCCCAGACGATCACGCACCGGCTATATGATGCCAATGTCGCTACGAAGGTTGCACAATTCATCCTGCTGGGTGTAGGCGGGGCGCAGCTTGTCGATGAGCTGGGTTTCAAGCCTGACCTGTATCATCTGAATGAAGCGCATGGGATCAGCGCGGCGTTCTGGCTATATCAGAAATACGACAAGCAGATCGAAGAGGTCCGGAAGCGGCTGGTATTCACGACGCATACGCCGGAAGAAGCGGGGAATGAGAAACACGATATCTACCTGTGTCACAAGATGAGTTATTTCTGCGGCTTGTCGGTGGATGAGGTCAAGAAGCTGACGGGGCTGGAAGACGATGCTTTCAATCATTCCCTTGTGGCGTTAAGGTTCGCCCATCTGGCGAACGCGGTCTCGCAATTGCATGGGAATGTCTCGAGGGCGATGTGGGGGAAGTACAAGAATATCTGTCCGATCATTTCGATCACAAATGCGCAGAACTGGCGGTATTGGTCGGACAAGGAGCTGTATCGCAAAATGGAGGAGAGCAATGACTACTGGTGGGATGACCGGAAAAAGTATATGAAAAGACGGAGCTTCGAGATTGTGGCGGATCAGACGGGAAAGTTGTTTGACCCGAATGTGTTCACGATCGTCTGGGCCCGGCGACTGGCGGGTTATAAGCGCGCCAGTCTGCTTACCCGGGATATGGATCGGTTCAATGAGCTTGTGCACAGCACGAAATATCCGGTACAGATCATCTGGGCCGGGAAGCCCTATCCGATGGACTATCCGGCTATCAATGAATTCAATCATCTTGTGCATTTAAGCAAAGGCTATAAGAATATCGCTGTGGTGATCGGATATGAGCTGGGTTTGTCGAAGCGGTTGAAACAGGCAGCGGATTGCTGGCTCAACAATCCCAGGGTGCCGCGTGAGGCGTCGGGTACCAGCGGGATGACTGCGGCGATGAATGGGGCGGTCAATTTTTCCACGGATGACGGCTGGATACCGGAGTTCGTCAATCACGGGAACAACGGATTCGTAGTGCCCAAGGCGGACTACGCCAATATGCACGTGGAGGAACAGGACGATTACGATCTGAATAAGGTATATGAGATATTAAACGGGCAGATCCTGCCTCTTTACTACGATCATTATGATACCTGGCGGCAGATCGCCAAGAACGGGATGCGGGATGTCCGCTACCAGTTCGATGCGGGGCGGATGGCGCATGAATATTATGAATTGCTTTACAAATAGCGTTGTGTAAATATATTGATCGTTGCATCATGGGGTAAAATTTCTCATATGCAACGATTTTTCTTTTTGATAGCAGCCTGTTGCCTGGCGATCTCAGCGGCTGCCGGGGACGGACCGACCGTCGTCTCTTCCTCCCTTCAATCGGTTATGGTCTATCGCGGCGGGGCTGAAATGGTGCATAAGGCCACTGCCCGGCTGGCGGCGGGGAACAACGAGCTCATTATTGACGATGTCAGCACTACGCTTGATCCGACAAGTATTCGGGTTAGCTGCATTGGGGGCGTAACCATTATGTCGGTTACCTTTTCAAAGGATTACCTTCAGCCGAAGACTATCTCGCCGGTTGTGAAAAAGCTGCAGGATTCTATTGAAGCACTGGCAAAGGAACAGGAGCGGCTGGGTATTCTCAACATGTCGGACGAGCAGTTGCTGGATTTGCTGAACAGCAATAAGAATATCGGCGGGTCACAGAATGGGGTCGGCGCTGCGGAGCTGGCCAAAATGATGGAATACTACCGCCAGCAGCAGCTTACGATCCGGACCGAGCTCGGCGGATACGCTGACAAGATTGCCCGGATTAAGGTCATTCGGAATAATCTGGAGAAGGAAATTGCGGAAGAGGAGAGCAAGAACACCAAAACAACCGGGCGGATCTGGCTGCAGGTGTTAAGTCCGATGGCCGGGTCGTACGACTTCACTATCTCCTATCTGACGATGGCGGCGCATTGGGAACCGGCATATGATCTGAAAGTGACGGGAAGCGGGGATCCGTTACAGCTTTTTTATAAGGCGCGGCTGGTGCAGAGTTCGGGGATCGACTGGAAGCATGTAAAGCTTAGTCTCTCGACTTCGATGCCTTCGCAGAGCGGGAATGCGCCGGTGCTGAGTACGAGGTTCCTGCGATTTGTGGAGATGTTGAGTTATCGCAAATATTTCAGCAGCCCTATGGCCAACACGCTGGCGGGGAGGGTTGCCGGGGTGGCGCTGGAAAAAGATGATGCCGATTCAATAAGCATGAAGACCGATCTGGGCGATTATCTTTCCATCAATGACAACCAGCTGGACGTGGTTTTCGACATCGATATCCCTTATGATATTCCCAGCAATGGCAAGGAGCAGGGGGTCGAGCTGAAGGAGTATAAGGTGCCCTGTACCTATCGGTATTATGCGGTGCCGGTAGCCGACAAGGCGACTTATATGCTGGGGCAGCTTCAGGGATGGGAGAAGCTCAACCTGCTGCCGGGTGAGGCCTCTATCATGGTAGAAGGAACTTATATAGGCAAATCGTTCATCGATCCGGGCTCTACCCAGGACACGTTAAACCTGACGCTGGGGCAGGACAAAAGGATCGTGGTCAAACGGGAGAAGGTCACCGACTTCAGCAGCGTAAAATTCCTCGGGTCGAATAAGAAAGAGGTGTTCACGTATCAGTTGACGGTCCGGAACAACAAGAAGGAGAAGGCAGAATTGCTTCTCAAGGATCAGTATCCGATCAGTACCGACAAGGATATTGAAGTGGAGCTGCTGGACAGCGGAGGCGCGGCGGTCAATAGTGATACGGGGGTTCTTACCTGGAAACTCAATCTGTCGCCCGGGGAAAGCCGGCAATACAAGATCAGCTATAGTATCAAGTATCCGAAGGACAAAACGGTGAATATAAATTGACGGCGGCGGCGGGGACGGCGTTCGGGCTAGTTCCAAAAATAGCGACGAAGCCAGCCGGTAGCTTCGGTGGCATCGTCGGGGCAAATATCGCAATCACTGTCGCGGTCGGCGTTTTCGTTTTCCCAATGGTATTTTTTGTTGTGACCGTGGGTCGAGACAAGCAAGGTGCTGTCGTCGATGGGGGCGATGAAGATGGTTCGGCTATCCGGCACCGGGAAGGCTGCCCAGAAACCCCGCCGGCTACTGACCGTACCCGGTCCAATCCAGCGAAGCTCGATATCGTCGGGCGATGTGCCATGCTGGTAACGGATATAGGCGCGTTTGCCGCTTTTTATCCAGAAGGCGAAGCTTTCGTAGGTTTCAGTGTCGGGCGTGCCGGTAGACCAGACGGCGACCCTCACATCCTGAGGAGGCGAATACGACAGGAGAAGGGCCGCCAGAATGAGGTGGAACATTAGTGGTGAGTGCTATCGGGTTTGGTCGTGTCCGCCGGAACCGGCGGAGGCGTTTGGTTGACTATATCGAGCAATTCGACGTCGAAGACCAGGGTTGATCCCGGGGCGATCAACTGGCCTGCCTGCCGGTCGCCGTAGGCCAGATCGGAAGGAATGAATAATTTCCATTTGCTGCCGACGGGCATGAGCTGGAGCGCCTGGGTCCAGCCGGGGATCACGCCATTGACGTTAAGTTCGATAGGCTGACCGCGGTCGACAGAGCTATCGAAGACCCGGCCGTCGATCAGTGTGCCGTGATAATGGACCCTGACCATGTCAGTCAGCCTGGGTTTCGGCCCAGTACCTTCTTTGAGGATCAGATATTGGAGCCCGCCTGGAAGGGTGATCACGCCTGGTTTTTTCGCATTTGCGGCAAGGAATTCCAGTCCGAGCTTCTTGTTGCCCAGCGCTTTTTCCGATTGTTGTTTCTGGACATAGCTCATCAGCGTGGTCTGGCATTGTTGTTCGCTGAGGAAGGGTTTGTTCGCTTCGACGTCTTTGACGGCTTTGACGAGGATGGCGGTGTTTATATTGGAGATGTTTTGTTGCTTATAGAAATTGGCGAGGCTGACGCCGATGGCGTAGCTGATGGAGTCGTTTTCGTTCTTCAGGACAACGGGTGCAGCGCTGGTGGTCGTTCCGGCTGTAGCAGGTTTATGAGCTGGAGCGGTTGAATGGGCTGCGGTTTGCGCCCCGGCAGAAAATGCGACAGACAAGGAGATTGCAAAGACTAAAATTGTTTTACTGACGTTCATTGATAGTATTTTGAATCGCAAAAATAGGCTTATTTTTAACAGAATTTGGGGTACTTTTAACCGAAAATCCGAATATATCTTTAAAACTAATAATATCCTGTATGAAGCGTTTTCTCACTGTCTCGCTCGCCTTTTTCTTTTCCGCTAGTTTGGTTCATGCGCAACTTGGTAAGGGGTTAAGTTCCGATGATATTGTTTCCGGGCTTAAAGATGCCTTATCGAAGGGCACACAAAAAAGCACGGATAAATTGTCTGCTGTGGATGGGTTCTTCAAGGATGCGGCTGTCAAGATATTGTTGCCTCCCGAGGCGGCCAAGATGGAAAAAGCGTTGCGGAGCGCGGGATTTGGCCCGCAGGTAGACAAGGCAATAATGGATATCAACCGGGCCGCCGAGGATGCCGCTAAATCCGCGGCGCCTATCTTTCTCAATGCGATCAAGGGGATGAGTGTTTCTGACGGGATTGGCATTCTGCAGGGTCCGGATACGGCTGCTACGTCCTACCTGCGGCGGTCTACCACGGTGCAGTTGACGGCTGCCTTTCTTCCGGTGATCAAAAATTCCCTTGATAAGGTGGGTGCGACCAATTCCTGGAAGACGGTGGTCGATGCGTATAATAAGATCCCATTCCACAGCAAGGTCAATGCCGATCTGCCGGCGTACACCACGCAAAGGGCGTTGGATGGGGTGTTCTATTATGTGGCTGTGGAGGAAAAAAGTATCCGCGCGAATCCGATGGGACAAGCGGATGATCTGCTCAAGAAAGTTTTCGGCGGGCTATAGCGGTCCGTATCTTTACGGGCATGTTGTCGCCTGTTATTTCCCTTTACAAAAATGCATATAGTGGATTGTCGCGAGCTACCTGGCTCCTTAGCTCGGTGATGCTCGTGAATCGCGCCGGTACGATGGTTGTGCCGTTCATGACCATCTATCTTACTTCACCTGCGATGGGGTATAGTATCGCGCAGGCCGGGCTTGTCATGGGTATATTCGGGCTGGGTGCCATTTGCGGCGGGTTCCTCGGGGGGCGGCTTACGGATCGATGGGGGTTTCACTACGTACAGCTCACGGCGTTGGCCGGCGGGGGTGTCTTTTTTATCATCCTGGGTCAGGTCAGGAGCTATCCGTTGATATGTCTCTTTACTTTCTTGTTGAGTGTGGTCAATGATGCTTTCCGGCCGGCCAATTCA
>DASZJO010000034.1:0-21761 GCA_035948015.1 Puia sp. | reverse complement strand
CGTACTTAGGATCATAGAAGAAGCTGCCCCAGGAGCGGTATTCCCTGGAGAGGATGACTTCGCCGGTATTGTCCTTATTAATGACGAAGAACAGGCCATAGTCTCCGGCGGGAACCTGATGGCCTTCGATGGTGGCGGGGTGGGAAAGGTGAAGGACGGTGTTCTCGTTGGCCCCGGCCCGCCATGGGGCGCTGTTGCCGAGACCAAAGCCCTGGACGTTCCAGCCATAGGGCACGAGAGCGCCCCAGACTTCACGGCCTTTGACGGCGGGTCTTGAATATTTGATGCTCACGGTCGAGATGCCGATGATTTGGGAAACGCCGGCTGCGGGGCTTGGGACGCGGGGGAGTGAAAGGTTCAGGTTAGTTTGCGCGGCCGCGAGGAAAGTTGAAAAGGCGAAAAGGAGAGTTCCTCCATAGCGGGTGTGCTTTGGTGCTTGCATGGTTGTTGACTTTGGATGACAGTGATTGTTGACCCGTTTAAGTTAAGAAGACTCGGAGGCGTTTGCACGGGTTTTTATACCGAGGCGGGAAAAATGGGTGTCGAAGGGGATGGGGTTGGATGGGTGGAGGGTTGGATGGATTGGATGCGTGGAGGGTTGGAAGGATTGGATGGGTGGAGGGTTAGAGCCCGCAGTAGTAGTCGTAGCCGCGTTCGAACCAGTAGTCGCGGGGGCGGGTATTGGAGAAGAAGATCTTGCCGACGCGTTTGAGGTTTTTGACGCCGTATTTGGTGGGGATGATGAGGCGGAGGGGGGCGCCATGGCGGGTGGGGAGGGGATGGCCGTTCATTTCGTAGGCGAGGATGGTTTGGGGGTGGAGGGCGCTGGGGGTGTCGATGCCGACGTAATATTGGTCGTCGGGGGTGCTGAGGCCGACGTAGTCGAGGGCGGTTTCGGGCTGAAGGTTGTAGTGTTGGATGAAGTCGCTGAATTTGACGCCGCCCCACCAGGATATCTGGCTCCAGCCTTCGATGCATTTGAATTCGAAGACGATCTCGGTTTTTGGGAGTTGGCGGAGTTCGTCGAGGGTGATATGGAGGGATGTGTTGTCGTTCCTGGCGACATTCAGGGTCCATTTGGCGGGGTCGAAGCCGTTGGTGCTGAGGCCTACGTTGGCGTTGTAGCGGACGTTACGGGCGGCGGCGGTCTTTGGAAAGGTGGGGACGAGGTGGTTGGGCGAAAGGGTATTTCGGAAGATCTTGTCGTCGATGTTGAGGCCGTCGCGGAGTGGTCCCTGGACGCCGTCGCTGTGGGCGGCGTCTTTGATCCAGAACCAGGATTTCCAGGCTGCGGCGCCGAGGAGTGCGAAGGCGGTGAAGGAGACGAAGGTGCGGCGGTTGATTTGTTGTTGGGTGGGGAGGTTGGGGGTGGTGCCAATGGCTCGCTGAAAGCTATCGCGTAATGGGGGGCGGGGCTTGGACTTTTTATTTTTCATTGGATAGGTCATTTATTGGGGCTTCAGTAATCGTGGCGGTGGCGGGGGGATCGTTGACGACATCGAAGCCGGCGACCATGGCGCGGAAATTGTTCCAGCCCGCGAGGATGACCTGGACCACATGGATGATGAAGAAGAGGCAATAGCCTAAGGTCAAAATGAAATGGATGACGCGGGAGCCGCCGTAGCCGCCGAATAGCCAGGTCAGCCAGGCAAATTGGGTTGGCTTAAAAATAGCCAGGCCGGTCAGTACCGATCCCAGGCCCATTATTATCACGCCCGTGTATGCGATCTTCTGGGCGCCGTTATATTTAATTTGCGGGGGGGCGGTTTTGCGGATATGAAGGTCGTGCAACACGGTCAGCCATGCTTCTTTGAAGGAGTGCCGGTTGGGAAGGAGGTAGCGCCATTCACCCGATAGCCATGTGTATGCAACATACAGCAGCCCGTTAAGGAAGAAGACCCACATGAATACAAAATGAAAGGCCATGCCTTCGGCGAGGCGGTAAGAGATGTTTAGCGACTTATAAAACGATTCGGGGAAGAACGAGAACAGGATATTGTGCCCGAGGTGAATCTTGAACACGTCGTTTGCCCAATAGATGAGGAGGCCGCTCCAGATCATGACCGCCAGGATAGGGAAGTTGATCCAGTGCATCCAGCGGATGGCGAGGGGATGTTTTGAGACGATTTTTTTCATACGTGTTTTTTCGTGCGCGCGCTTCGGCGGAAAATTACGGATTTTGATTAATTTCAGATATCACAGATTTATAACAAAATTGGGAGGGGCAGCTGCTATGTTTACAAATTATCTTAAGATTGCGTGGCGGAACCTGCTTCGGCATCCGATGCTCAGTGCGATCAATGTGGTGGGATTGTCGGTGTCAGTAGCCTTTTGTGCCCTGTTATTCTTCCATATTCGGTACGAGCAGTCTTTCGACCGCTTCCATGCGAACAGGGAGCACCTGTTCCGACTGGAGATGAGCGATATCTGGGCCGACGGGCCGGAAAGTTATACTCGGGGGCTGGAATTTCCGCTGGTAGTGGGGACAGATCTCAAAAACCGGTTCCCGGAGGTGAGCAACCTTATTCGTTTCAAGGACATGCCTTTTCATATGGGTGACCAGCTGATACGGGCGGGTGACCAGGTATATAAGGAAAAGGGTGTCTATTATTCCGATACGAACTTCTTCACGCATTTAAGCTATCCTTTATTGAGAGGCGATCCCCGCACGGCGCTGAAAATGCCCGGGAATGTGGTGCTGTCCGCCAGCACGGCCAAAAAATATTTCGGCGATCAGGACCCTGTAGGCAAGACCATTGGGCTGGTGAACGACAGCAACCGGCTGTTTCGGGTTGTCGGGGTAGCAAAAGATGCTCCGAATAATTCCAGCCTTCAATTCACCATGGTCTTTCCCCTGACCGCCGATCCCCGCTATACGATCGATCTGGCGGAACGGTTCAACCACATGGATTACCTTACTGTCGTCGAGCTCAAACCAGGCGCCGACAAGGCTGCCCTGGAGCAAAGGCTGAACGCGTGGATGCGGACCTATTTCCTGCCGGATATTGCACAGGGCTATCAACTGAAGCCCGAGATCCAGAAGGCGTTCCGATGGTATCTCCGGCCGCTGGCGGAAGGGCATTTTGACGCCTCCGGTCCTTGGGGCCATTTTACCAATATGCAGTCTATCTACCAACTGGCCTGTATTGTCGTGGTGATCCTTTTGCTGGCTTCTCTGAATTATGTGCTGATCACCGTCTCCAATGCCGCGGCCCGGTCGCAGGAGATCGGCGTCCGAAAGGTGATGGGCGCCGGGAGAGGCAGCGTTATCCTGCAGTTCTGGGTCGAGACGCAACTGATCGTGCTGATCGCAACAGCGGTCGGAATGGGGCTGGCGGTGGCCGGTGTGCCCTTTCTTAAATCAGTCATCGGCTCGGGTGTGGGCTATGCGGATATCTCCTGGCCGGAAGTATTGGTTGCGGCGCTGATGCTGGCCATCGTGCTTGGGCTGCTGGCGGGCTACTATCCGGCGTTGCTGGTCTCGCGGCTGAAACCGGTGGCGGTCCTCAAGAGCTTCTCGGCCTTTCGCATCCGCCCGCGTTTCTCGCGCATCCTGGTAGTCGTGCAGTTCAGCTGCTGCGTGGTGCTGATGATGGCGGCCTTTGTGATCGACCGGCAGATGGAATATATCAACCACAAAGACCTTGGCTTCGATAAAGACCAGGTGCTGATGATCCATAACCCAGTCTTCGACCCCGTAATCACCAAACGGGTAAAGGAAAGACTCGATGCTTTTGCCCAAACCCGGCCTTCGATCCTATACTATAGCGCAATGAACGGGGGACTGACGGGACTATACAATACCAATGGATTTAAACTAAACGGCCAACAGCAATGGATGAAGGAGTTAACGGTAGATTTTGATTATTTCGAGATGTTGGGGTTAAAAGTCGTTAAAGGAAGGGTCTTCAGCAAGGATTACCCAACAGACACTGTGCGGAAAGCCGGCGTGACGGTGGTGAATGAATCGATGTGGAAGCTGCTGGGGAACCATGCCAAGTTAGGTGTATATGACGCAGCGATCTACGGAACGATCATCGGGGTGGTAAAAGATTATCATTTCGAGAACCTGAGCCAGCCGATCCAGCCGATGGTGCATCACCTGACCGACAATTATGTGGGGGAATTCCTATTCAAGGTCAGGGCAGGTGAGATGCGGCCCACGATAGCTGCTCTGCAGTCGGCCTGGAAGGAGATCACCAATAACTATCCTTTCGAATATACTTTCCTCGACCAGTCGATTGCGCAGATGTATGAAGCGGATATGCGGTGGCGCAAGGCAGTCCAGATAAGCGGCGCCTTTGCGATCCTGATCGCCTGTCTGGGATTGTTTGGTCTGAGCGCCATCAGTGTCACGAACCGGATGAAAGAGATCGGCATCCGCAAGGTGCTTGGCGCGACGATGGGTGATCTGGCGATTACGCTGTCCGCGGGATTCCTGTTGATGATCCTCCTGGCTTTTTCGATCGCAGCGCCGATTGCAGGGTGGCTGATGAACCGGTGGCTACAGGGTTATGCGGCGCGAATCGATGTCAGCTGGTGGATGTATGCGCTGGTAGGGCTGGTGACGCTGACGGTCGCGTTGGCGACGATCAGTATGCAGGTGTGGAAGGCGGCGCGGGCCAACCCGGTGGATGCGTTGAGGGCGGAATAGGGGCCGCCGCGCGAAGGGGGACGAGAACGGGATGGCCGCGGGGGTGGGGCGGAGAGGGGGGCGGGGTGGCGGCGTTGGCGGGGCAGGAGGGTTAGTGCATGAGGCTGACAAGTGTTTTTAGACTGTTGGTGGAAGGGTCGCCGGTGACGATCTGGAAGGTCATGACCGTATTATTGCCATCTGACATGCTGTTCAGCTCCACCTTGTCGAGTTGTTGGAGGATCCGGGCCATAACCATTGCTTTCGGGTTACTGGCCATGGACGCGGCCGCATAGGTGCTGACGGCTTTGAGGTCGATGACGAGGCGTTGGAAGCTCTTATCGGTTTCGATGGGGCCGGTGGGGCGACGGGCCTGGTTATCGAAATATTTGTTTGCCAGTTCCTTAGATCCGCTGATGACGAGCAGATTGTCGCGGATGACCAATTTATCGGCCAGCTTTTTCATTTTTGCCATTTGGGCGGTGTCATCGGAGACGCCATTGCTAGCGACCACTTTGGCGGCTACTTGCATCATTTTCGCTGGGTCGCCGAGGGTAGCGACAAAATAAACCTGGACCTTCTTTTTTGTGGTGTCCGTGGTCGCGGTGGTGTCGGCCAGTGCGGCTATCAGGAAGTCGCCGCCGAAGATGCCGGAGATGTCGCTGACGCTCAATCCCTTCTTGCCTAGTATAGAATCCAGCATGTGCCGCGTTCCATATTTATCCAGCAATTCCGGGAAGGCCGCGGTGTTGAGATGCGCGGCGCCCCAGCCCAGCAGCAGGCCGCCCGGAACGCGCGCCAGGAGGTCCTTGTTGATCGGGCGGTCGTAAACCCGCTGCAAGACGGCGGCGTCCTCCGGTTTGTTGAACGTGGTCGCCCGAAATACGATGCGGCCGTTTTCGAAACTGAATGTTGAGAGGACGGGAGGGTGCGGGATCTGGCCCATGTTGTTATAGTCCGGAAAAGGTTTACCCTGCATGGCGGGGTTCTTGGCTACCATTTTTTTGGCGAGCTTGGAGATCATGGTCATGAAGTCCATTCGTATGCTCCAGATGTGTACGTCTTCATTGGTTGCAAAACCGGTGAGAAAGCGTTGATCGGTAAGCCAGGGCGAGTTGGGGAATCCGGCGAGGGCGGAGAGGCTTTTTTCGACGGCCAGTTCGCCGGTCGGGCGGTGGATGGTAGTGCCGGGTTTGGGTTTAGGTGCTAATTTTTCATTTGGGGTTTTGCCCGGCATGTAGGCGGTCGCGGAGTCGGAGATCGAGGGTGGTACGGTGGAGGAGGCTTCCGTCATCACCAGTAGTTGATCGTTCCAGGCCATCGCCTCCATTTTTTCGTATGTGGTCACTCCTTTACCGGGAACCCGATGGAGGTGCTGGTTTTTTATTTCTTTGAGCGAGCTCCGGAATTTCGCAGAGTCGGTGAGTGGAACAAAGATCTGCACGTAGCTCAGGGTATCAGCGCCGTCGCCGCTGGCGGTTGTTTGGGCGATCAGAATCTCGTGGTCCAGGTCCACACCCGAGGAAGCCGGGTTGGTCAGAATATTCATGAACCAGGTGCCATGAGGGTCTTTTGGAATCGGAATGCCCTGGATAATCCCGCCGAGCTCGCCTTTGGCGATGATCTGCCCAAGTCTGACGGAATAAATATGATTTGCCGAGGGTGGCAGGTGATGATAGAGGGGGTTGGGGGATTGGGCGTTCGCCATCGGAGAGAGAAGGAGGAGGATGGCGGAAAGGATGGTCGCAGCAGACCGGAGCGGCGAGGCCGGGACAAAGGACAGGCTGATAGGCTTTTTCATGATCAGTCAATTATTTCTGTAAGATAAGATGTTATTTGTTCGAATGGTAATTCCCGTTGGGTTCCGTCGCGGAGGTCCTTTAGTTTGGCGGTCTTCGAGGCCAGTTCGGTGCTTCCGATGATCACCGCAAACGGGATGCCTTTCTTTTCCGCGTATTTGAATTGTTTGTCGAATTTGGCGGTTTCGTGGTAGAGTTCGGCGGAGATGTCCTTATCGCGGAGCTGTTGGACGAGATCGAAAGCGGTTTCAGCTTCGGCTTCGCCGAGGTTAAAGAAAAGGACTTTTGTGCCGGTATGGACGTCGGCGGGGAAGAGGTTGGCTTCTTCCATGACGTCATAGATGCGGTCGACGCCAAAAGAGATGCCGACGCCGGGGATGCCGGGGACGCCGAAAGTGCCAGTGAGATCGTCGTAGCGGCCGCCGCCGCCGATGCTGCCCATTTTGGCTTCGGTGGCTTTGACTTCGAAGATGGCGCCGGTGTAGTAGTTGAGGCCGCGGGCGAGGGTGAGGTCGAGGGTGAGGGTGGGGGTGGGGTTGTGATCGATGATGTATTCGAGGTCTGCGACGCCCTGGAGGCCGGTTGAGTTGGAGGTGAAGAGGGATTTGAGGGTAGAGAGTTTGTTATCGTTGGAGCCAGTGATGGCCAGGTAGTTCGCGATGGTGGCGACCTGGGTGTCGTTGAGGCCGCGGTCGATGAGTTCGGCGCGGACCTTCTCCAGGCCGATCTTGTCGAGTTTGTCGATGGCGACGGTGATGTCGGTTAGTTTGTCGGCGCCGCCGCAGATTTCGGCGAGGGCTACGAGGATCTTGCGGTGGTTGATCTTGATTTCGACGGGGATTTTCAGCTTTTGGAAAGCGGTTTGGTAGATGGAGGCGAGTTCGATCTCGTTTATTAAGCTGCGGCTGCCGACTACGTCGGCGTCGCATTGGTAGAATTCGCGGTAGCGGCCTTTTTGGGGGCGGTCGGCACGCCAGACGGGTTGGATTTGGTAGCGTTTAAAGGGCAGGGTCAACTGATTGTGGTTCATGGCTACGTAGCGGGCAAAGGGGATGGTGAGGTCGTAGCGAAGGGCCCGTTCGGTTAGGTTGGGGTCGTTCTTACCATCGAGGACGTTGTCGAAGGCTTCGCGGGCCCTGCCGATGTTCTTGGGGTCGCTCAGGCCGTTGTTAAGGATCTTGAAGATCAATTTGTCCCCTTCTTCGCCGTATTTGCCCATGAGGGTGTCGAGCAGTTCCATGGCGGGGGTTTCGAGGGGTTGATAGCCATAGAGTTCGAAGATGTGGCGGATGGTGTCGAGGATGTATTTCCTTTTCCTTACGGTTTCGGGGCCGAAGTCGCGGGTGCCTTGGGGGAGAGTGGGTTTGGTGCTCATTTGCGGGGAGGTTGAGTGGACGCGATGGGTTGGATCTGTTGGGCGGGTTGGCCGTATTTGGCGATGATGTGGTCGGCGGCTTCGTCGATCATGGCATATACTTCGTGATAGCCGGGTTCGGGGCCATACCAGGGGTCGGGGATGTCTTCGTTGCTGCCGGGGTGGACTTCGTTCATGAGGAGGTCGACCTTGGCCGGGTCGAATTGGCGGCCGGCGATGCGCCGCATATCATCGATGACGTCGCCGGCCATGGCGTAGATCTTGTCAAATCGTTGAAAATCAGCCGCGGTAAAACGGCGGGCGCGCTGGCGGCTGATGTCGATGCCGTTGTGGCGGGCGACCTTAAGGGACAGGTGGTGCGGGGCTTCGCCGGTATGGTAACCGTTGGTGCCGGCGCTGTCGATCTCCCAGTCGAGGCCTGCGGCGCGGGCTTTTTCGCGGAGGATGCCTTCGGCGAGGGGGCTTCGGCAGATATTGCCGAGGCAGACCATTAAGATGCGTTGTCGCGGCGTGGGTGAGATGGCATTGGACGGCATGGGCGCGAAGGTACGACTAAGGGTCGATTTTGGAATGAGGGGGATGGGGGTCGATTTTGGGATGAGGGGCGATGGGGCGGCGATTATGGAATGAGTGAAGGGACGCGTCTCATTGGGAATTAGATAAGGATTAGAAGTTATTTGGCGAGTGGTAATAATTAAGGTTATTTCCTTAATTTGCTCGTCCAACTCTATTAATATTTTAAATGGATAGGGAAGAAGAAGATAGAAGCAGGAGAAAGAACTATTCGCTGCGGCGGTCCATCATGGATTATGGGATGGGGATTTTCATCCTGTTGATCGGGTTAGTGGTCCTGCTGGCGCCAAAATTGAAGCTCAATTTGGCTATCGATAATTTGGCCAGGTATATGTTCTTCGGCCTTTGTGTGTTGTACGGTGGGTTTCGCATTTATCGCGGGACGCAAAAGGATTATTTCAATGACTAAAGGTTCAGGTATTTGGATCGGGTTGGCGTTCAGCGGGCTGGTTGCCGGGTGTGGCGATGGGAATAAAGCACCCCGGGAAACGCCTACGAGCGGCACCATCAATATCAGTGTGGATGAATCATTTCGTCCGGTCATCGATTCGGAGATAAAGGTCTTCGAGTCTTCTTTTCCCAATGCCCATGTTATTCCGCATTACAAGGCCGAGGCGCAATGCCTGCGCGATCTGACGTCGGATACGACGCGAATGATATTGGTGACCCGGGGTTTGACGGATCAGGAGGATAAATTTTTTGTCGATTCCTTCCATTCGGAGCCCAGATGGGGTCCGCTTGCCGATGATGCCATCGCTGTTATCGTCAACAATCATTCTGCGGATTCCGTCTTTGAGATCAAGGACTTACAAGACCTGTTGAACGGCGCAGACAAGAAGCATGTGGCGGTGATGGACGGGGCATCGGAGACCAGCACGGTCCGGTTTGCGATCGATTCTATCCTGCGGGGGCAGGCCCTCGGCAAGAATGTTATGGCAGCGAAGAGCAGCGAGGGGGTGCTGGATTATGTCTCTAAAAATGAGAATGCCATCGGGTTTATAGGGGTAAGCTGGATCGGGGATCAGCACGATCCGGGGCAGCTGAGCTGGTTGAAGAGTGTGAAAGTAGCGGCGGTGCGGTGTACGATCTGCGGGGGGCCGACCTACACAAAGCCGTATCAGGCGAATATCAAGTTGCATCGGTACCCGCTAGTGCGGAGTTTGTATTATATCTTGAGGGAGAACTGGAGCGGGGTGGGAAATAATTTTGTCAATTTCCTTGAGTATGAGCGGGGGCAGCTTATCTTTCAGAAGGCTTATTTGTGGCCGACGGGGATGTCTTTTGAGAAGCGAGACGTGCAGATTGTGCAGTAGCAGGCAAGGGGTTTGGCGGGGATGGGAGGGAGAAATTTTTTAACAGTTTTTAAGCCAGATTTTGATATATTGCCACTTCTAATCTTAAACATTTAAAAGCACGATGAAGAACAAGTTGCGAATTCTGTTATTGGCAGCCGGCGTTGCAGGTCTCTGCAGTTCCGTCCTCGCGCAAACGGTGGATCAGGGGAAGAAATTCTATTATTATCAGCGGTATAAGAGCGCGAAGGATGTGTTTGACAAGGTCCTGGCGTCCAACCCCAATAATATCGACGCGATCTATTGGCAAGGGCAGACCCTGCTGGCGTTGAAGGATTCCGTGGGGGCGCAGGAGTTGTATTCAAAGGCGTTGCAGACGAATGGGAATGCGCCGATGCTGCTGGCGGGGATGGCCGGGGTCGAACTGCGGTTCGGGAAGGTGCAGGATGCGCGGGCGCATGCGGATATGGCGATCCAGCTTACGAAGCAAAAGGATGTGCTTGTGTTGAATGCGGTGGCCAAATCCAATATCGAGGCTCCGCAGGGGGATCTGACTTACGCACTGGAGAAACTGACGCTCGCTACGAATGTGAAGAATTTCAATAATCCCGATACCTATGTGTTGATGGGGGATGCGTACCGGAGGCAGATCGATGGCGGGAACGCGGTGCAGGCTTATACTAAGGCGTTGTCGCTGGATCCCAAGCTGGCGGAAGCGGAGTATCAGATCGGGAAGATCTATCTGACGCAAAATAATAAGGACTATTTCCTGCCGGCCTTCGAGAAGGCGGTGGGGATGGACCCGGCGTATGCGCCGGCCTGGTATGAGCTCTTCTATTACTATTATTACCATTGGGATAAGGACAAGGCGACGAATGCGCTGAACAGTTATATTGCCAATGCAGACCCGGGGCCGTTCGTAGACCTGATCAAGGTCGACTTCAAGGTGGCTGCGGGCGACTTCACCGGCGCGAAGTCGGAGGCGCAGGCGTTGATCAATTCGCAGGGGGAAAAGGTCCTGGCGAGGTTCTATCGGTCAATAGCTTATTGCTGTGATACGCTCGGCGACAAGGTCTGTGCGCAAACCAATATTGCGACCTATTTTGCAAAGGAGGAACCCGCCAAGATATCGTCGCAGGATTGGGTCCTGCTGGCCACTATCCAGGGGAAGTCGGGTGATTCGGTTATGCAACAAAAAGCCTTTGAGTCTTACGCGATGGCGATCCAGAAGGATTCCTTGCCGGATGAGAAAAGCAAGATCCTGGGGCAGGCCACGGATCTGGCTACCAGGTTGAACAGCAAAAAGGCATTGGCGGATATCGCGCGGATCGTTTATATGGGGCTTAAGAACCCCACGAATTCTGACCTGTTCAAATGGGGGATGGCCAATTATCAGGCCGCGCAATATCAGACGGCAGACAGTATTTTCTGCGGAGTATATGAGCAAAAGTATCCGGATGAGGTCTTCGGCTATTTATATTGTATGCGGGTCAAGGCGCTGGAGGATGATTCGGTTGGGTCGCAGGGGCTTGCGGTGGATGCGGAGATGAAGCTGGCGGAATTTGGCCGGGCAAAGGATTCGATCGCGAAGGCTGCCAATTCGAAGGATTCCATCCTATACAAAAAGTACGTGGTCGATTGTTATCAACGTTTGGCCTTTTATTATAATAATACGAAGAAGGACAAGGCGCAGGCGATCTTCTGGCTGCAGAAGGTGTTGGAGGTCGATCCGGGGAATCAGGATGCGCTACATTATATCCAGCTGCTGAGCAAGCCTCCGCGTCAGGTGGCTCCTGCGGGGAATAAGCCCAAGACGGGGAGGTAAATAAAAGGTTGGAAATTCGGTTGGCTGGCGTAAATTTGCTTGCCAAAATCCTACAAACGATGGACAATCATTCCATTAGTTATTTTCCTATCGGGTTACAATTTATCTTCGCACTTGGTTTTGTCGGCATTGTCCTTGGGGTTACTCATTTGCTGGGGCCCAAGCGGCGGACGGCGGAAAAACTCCAAAACTTCGAAAGCGGTATCGAGGGTGTCGGCAATGCGCGGCAGCCGATGGCCATCAAGTACTTCCTGGTGGCGATACTTTTTGTATTGTTTGATGTCGAGGTGATTTTCTTTTACCCTTATGCGGTTAATTTTCGCGAGTTGGGGTGGGCTGGTTTTGGGGAAGTGTTGCTGTTTGTAGCACTTTTTCTGGTAGGATTTGTTTATATCATTAAAAAGGGTGCACTCACCTGGGAGGACTAATACTATGGCACGTCCGGTAAGATTCAATATTCATCCCATCCAGGCCGATATTAAGGACAATATCAGCATGGTCAATGCTCCTGAGGGGCATACGGGGGAGGGGTTCTTTGCGACGCAGCTGAGCAGTGTCGTGGGGTTGGCGAGGAAGAATTCGTTATGGCCTTTACCTTTTGCGACGTCCTGTTGCGGGATCGAGTTTATGTCGGTGATGGCGTCTCATTATGATCTGGCACGTTTTGGGGCGGAAAGGCTGGCCTTTTCGCCGCGGCAGTGTGATCTGCTGATGGTGATGGGTACGATCGCGAAGAAGATGGGGCCGATCTTGAAGCAGGTGTATTTGCAGATGGCGGAGCCGCGGTGGGTGATGGCGGTGGGCGCCTGTGCGTCGAGCGGCGGGATCTTCGATACTTATTCGGTGTTGCAGGGGATCGACCAGGTGGTGCCGGTGGATGTTTATGTGCCAGGGTGTCCGCCGCGGCCGGAGGCGATTATAGATGGTTTTATTCGCATCCAGGAATTGGTTGGGAATGAGAGCGTCCGGCGGCGGAACAGCGATGAATATAAGGCTTTGTTGCACGGGTACGGGATTCAATAGTTACACGAGTCGGGATACAATCGTTACACTCATGGGATTAACCAACGAGACAATCAAGGAGCGGCTGGTCGCAAAGTTCGGCGAGCAGGTGTCTCATTTCGAGGAGCCTTATGGATTGCTAACCTTCGAGGTGCCAAAGGAGCTCAATCTGAAAGTGATGCAGTTCCTTTTTGATGATGCGGAGCTGCAATTCCGGTTCCTGACCGATCTGACGGCGGTTCACTATCCGGATCAAAAAGGCCGCGAGCTGGCGGTGGTTTATCATTTACATAATTTGGTCGATAATGTTCGGTTAAGGTTTAAAGTTCCTACCGCGATCGAAGAACCCGATATTTTTACGGCTACGCAGCTTTATTCCGCGGCGAACTGGATGGAGAGGGAGACGTATGATTTTTTTGGGATCAATTTTGTTGGGCATCCGAATTTGAAGCGGATATTGAATGTGGATGAGATGGAGTATTTTCCGATGAGGAAGGAGTTTCCGTTGGAGGATCAGACGAGGATTGACAAGGATGATGCGATGTTTGGGCGGACGGCCCTGGAAGGGCCGTCGCGGCGCGAAGCGCCGCAGACATGAGCCCCGTAGAGACCGTCAAAGACGGTCGAAGCCGGGAAGCGAGCTGAATTGAAAGATGAATAGGGTTGTTGACGTACAAGGGAGCGTCGCAACGGATGATGAGAAGTGATATAATGTTGGTGACAAAATATTTCAGAAAATGAGTGTCGAGCATCATATTAAGTTGCCGGAGGGCAGTATCGAGAAGAGCACTACGACGTTGAATCTGGGGCCGACGCATCCGGCGACGCATGGGGTGTTTCAGAATATCCTGGAGTTAGATGGGGAGCGGATCGTCAGTGCGGTGCAGACGGTGGGGTATATCCATCGGGCGTTCGAGAAGCTGGCGGAGCGGCGGCCGTTGTATCAGATCACAACGTTGACGGACAGGTTGAATTATTGTTCGTCGCCGATCAACAATATGGGCTGGCATCTGACCTGCGAGAAGTTGCTGGGGGTGAAGACGCCGAAGCGGGTAGATTATTTGCGCGTCATCATTATGGAGTTGGCGCGGATCTCGGATCACCTGATCTGCAACTCCGTGGTGGGGGTTGACTCGGGGGCGTTTACGGGCTTTCTGTATGTGATGCAGTACCGGGAACTGATATACGAAATTTATGAGGAGGTGTGCGGGTCGCGGCTGACGACGAATATGGGGCGGATCGGTGGGTTCGAGCGAAATTTTACGAATGCGGCTTTTGAGAAGCTCGAGAAGTTCCTGGCGGAATATCCGAGGGTGCTGAAAGAGTTTGAGAACCTGTTCAATCGCAACCGCATCTTTATGGAGCGGACGATCGGTGCGGGCCCTATTTCGGCCGAACGGGCGTTGAATTACGGGTTTACAGGCCCCAATCTGCGGGCGGCGGGTGTAGATTATGATGTGCGGGTTTTGCAGCCATATTCGAGTTATGAGGATTTTGAGTTCGAGATTCCGGTAGGCAGTACGGGTGACTGTTATGACCGCTTTCTCGTCCGGAACGGGGAGATGTGGCAGTCGTTGCGGATCATCGAGCAGGCGTACCGGAAGGTGCAGGAGTTCAAGGGGGCGGAGGCGGAGGTGTTTCATGCGGATGCGCCGCATTACTATCTGCCGGAGAAGGAAGATGTGTATACGAAGATGGAAGCGTTGATCTGGCATTTCAAGATCGTGATGGGTGAGACGGAGATCCCGCCGGGCGAGGTTTATCAAGCGGTAGAAGGGGGGAATGGGGAGTTGGGATTTTATTTGATTTCTGATGGGGGGAGGACGCCGTATCGGCTTCATTTCCGGCGGCCGTGTTTTATTTATTATCAGGCTTATTCGGAGATGACGAAGGGGGCGATGCTTTCGGACGCTGTCATAGTGATGTCGTCGTTGAATTTGATCGCGGGGGAAATGGATGCGTAAGGTTTCGCGCTTCGCGCGGGCAAACTATTTTATATGGCGAAATTTTCGGATGACAAGTTAAAAAAGGTTGACGAGATCGTTGCGCGGTATCCGGCTGGCAAGCAGAAGAGTGCGCTGTTGCCGCTTTTGCATTTGGCGCAGGATGAGTTTGGAGGCTGGTTGAGTGTGGAGACGATGGATTATGTGGCGGGGCTGCTGAAGTTGGAGCCGATCGAGGTGTATGAGGTGGCGACGTTTTACAGCATGTTTAATTTGAAGCCGGTGGGGCGGTATGTTTTTGAGGTTTGTCAGACCGGGCCTTGCATGATTAAGGGTTGTGATGAGATCATCGAGTATATTAAGAAGAAGTTGGGGATTGGGGTTGGGGAGACGACGAAGGATGGGCTTTTTACCTTGAAGACGGCGGAGTGTTTGGGGGCTTGCGGGTATGCGCCGATGATGTTGTTGGGGAAGTATTTCAGGGAGAATTTGACGCCGGAGCGGGTGGATCAGATCATTGATGAGTGCAGGCAGAAGGCGGCTTTAAATAATTGAGGCGATTTATAAACGAGCTGATACATGGGCAGACTTTTATTATTAGAGAAGGCAAATGTTCCGGGGATCCGCGGGTATGAGGTCTATCGCCGGGAGGGTGGTTATCGCAGCGTGGAGAAAGCGTTGAAGACGATGACGCCGGACCAGGTGACGGATGAGGTCAAGAAGAGCGGGTTAAGGGGCCGGGGCGGCGCTGGTTTTCCGACGGGATTGAAGTGGAGCTTCATGGCGAAACCGGAGGGGGTGCCGAGGTATTTGGTTTGTAACGCCGATGAGTCGGAGCCGGGTACTTTTAAAGACCGGTATTTGATGGAGTTCCTCCCGCATTTACTGGTCGAGGGATTGATCGTTTCTTCCTATGCGTTGGGTTCCAAGGCCACCTATGTTTATATCCGCGGCGAGTATGCCTGGATCCCGGAGATCCTGGAGCAGGCGATTGCCGAGGCGAAGGCTAACGGGTGGCTGGGGAAGAATATTCTCGGGACTGGATTTGATTGCGAGATCTATGTTCATACGGGTGCGGGAGCGTATATCTGCGGCGAAGAGACGGCGTTGCTGGAGTCATTGGAGGGTAAGCGGGGCAATCCGCGGATCAAGCCGCCGTTCCCGGCCGTGAAAGGGGTCTGGGATTGTCCGACGGTGGTCAATAATGTAGAGACGTTGGCGGCGATAGTGCCGATCATCAATAATGGCGGGGAAGACTATGCGAAGATCGGGATCGGGAAATCGACGGGGACGAAGTTGATGTCGGCTTGCGGCAATATCAACAAGCCGGGGGTGTTTGAGATCGATATGACGATTTCTGTGGAGGAGTTCATTTATTCGGATGAATATTGCGGCGGGATCGCTAATGGGAAGCGGCTCAAGGCTTGTATCCCGGGCGGGTCTTCGGTGCCGATCCTGCCGGCGAATTTGTTACTTAAGACGGTGAAGGGAGAGACGCGGTTGATGAATTATGAGAGCCTGGGCGATGGGGGTTTTGTGAAGGGGTCGATGATGGGATCGGGCGGGTTTATTGTGCTGGATGAGGATCAGTGCGTGGTGAAGCATACGCTGACGCTGGCGCGGTTTTATCGGCATGAGAGCTGCGGGCAGTGTTCGCCCTGTCGCGAGGGGACGGGTTGGATGGAGAAGATCTTACGGAATATCGATACGGGGAAAGGGAAGATGAGTGATATCGATCTGTTGTGGGATATTCAGCGGAGGATAGAAGGGAATACGATCTGTCCGTTGGGGGATGCGGCGGCGTGGCCGGTGGCGGCGGCGATAAGGCATTTCAGGGATGAGTTTGAGTGGCATGTGGAGAATCCGGAGGAGTGTTTGGTGCGGAACTATGGGTTGGCAAACTATGCGGATCCGTTGGGGGTGGCTACTGCGTAGGGGGCCGCTGCGCGGCTGATACAAGGCACGAGCGTTGGGCGGCGGCTGGCATGGCGTAAAATTTTTTAGATATGGCTGAAGAGAAGAAATTATTTAAGGTTACGATTGACAACATCACGATCGAGGTCGAGGCGGGGACGAGCATTTTGAATGCGGCCCGGAAGATCGGGGGGGATGTGGCGCCGCCGGCGATGTGTTATTATACGTCGCTGAAGGGGAGTGGGGGGAAGTGCAGGACCTGTCTGGTCGAGGTGGCGGCGGGGTCGACGGCTGATCCGCGGCCGATGCCGAAGTTGGTGGCGAGTTGCCGGACGAATGTGATGGATGGGATGGTCGTTAAAAATATTACCAGCGATAAGGTGATCGATGCGCGGAACGGGATCGTGGAGTTCCTGCTGATCAATCATCCGTTGGACTGTCCGATCTGCGATCAGGCGGGGGAGTGCAGTTTGCAAGACCTGGGGTATGATCACGGGTTGGAGACAACACGGTACGAATTTGCGCGGCGGACTTTTGAGAAACACGATCTGGGTCCGTATATCCAGCTGCATATGACGCGGTGTATTATGTGCTTCAGGTGTGTTTTTGCGGCCGATCAATTGACGGATAAGCGTCAGCATGGGATATTGGATCGCGGGGACCATGTGGAGATCGCGACCTATATTAAGCAATCGCTCGATCATGATTTCATAGGGAATATCGTTGATGTGTGCCCGGTGGGGGCGTTAACTGATAAGACGTTCCGTTTTAAGAATCGGGTATGGTTCCTGAATCCGGTGGATGCGCACCGAAATTGCAGTAATCCAAAGTGCAGCGGGAAGGTGACCTTATGGTACCGGGGTGAGGAGGTGTTCCGGGTGACGGCGCGGAAGGATGAGTGGGGAGAGGTGAAGGAGTTTATTTGTAATGAGTGTCGGTTTGAGAAAAAGGCGACGGCGGATTGGGAGATCGAGGGGCCGACGGTGGTGAGCCGGCATTCGGTGATCTCGCAGGGGCATTATGTGGGGGTGGAGCGGCCGCAGGAGGTGCTTTATGATGTGCTGGATGGGCGGAGGCCGCAGTTGTTGATGGATATTCATACGGTGAGCGAGGTGGATCGGCCGGATATAGATCTTTCTAAAATACAAGGGCCTGCACATTCTACAGATTTTGACAAGTAAAATATGTATACAACTTTACTGGCTATTGATTGGGTAGTGTTTTGGGACAAGGTGATATTGATCTCGGTGATCCTGATGTTGTCGCTGCTGATTGCGATGTATGAGACCTGGGCGGAAAGGAAGGTGGCGGCGTTGATGCAGGATCGGCGGGGGCCGAACCGGGCGGGTCCGGCGGGCCTCCTTCAACCGTTGGCGGACGGGTTGAAGTTATTTATGAAGGAGGAGATCGTTCCGGGGTCGTCGAGCAGGCTATTGTTCATCCTGGGTCCGGGGTTGGCGATGCTGACGGCGATGATGACGAGTGCGGTGGTGCCGTGGAGCAGTTACCTGGAGATCGGAGGGCGGCATGTGGATCTACAGATCGCGGATGTAAATATTGGTATCCTGTATGTGTTTGGCGTGGTGAGCATGGGGGTGTATGGGGTGATGATCGGGGGGTGGGCGTCGAATAACAAATTCTCTTTACTGGCGGCGGTCCGGGGCGCTTCGCAGATTATCTCTTATGAGCTGGCGATGGGGTTGTCCATTATCTCTCTGCTCATGATCACAGGAAGTCTGTCGCTGCGGACGATCGTCGAACAGCAGCAGGCTCACCATTATTATATCCTGGTACAGCCCCTGGGTTTCCTGATCTTTCTCGTGTGCGCGTTTGCGGAGTGCAACCGGACGCCGTTTGATCTCTCGGAGGCGGATAACGAGTTGAATATGGGTTTCCACCTGGAGTATTCGTCGATGAAGTTGGGGTTCTACCTGTTTGCGGAGTATGTGAATGTCTTCATCAGTAGTGCGGTGATGGCGACGCTTTATTTTGGGGGGTATGATATCCCGTTTGTGAATAATTCGGCGTTGGCGCAGCATTGGGGGCAGAACCCGGTGGCGATCCTGCAGGCGGTGTGTTTCTTTGCGAAGATTGGCATTTTTATATTGTTCTTTATCTGGGTGAGGTGGACGATTCCTCGGTTTCGCTATGACCAGTTGATGAAGCTGGGGTGGAGGATGTTGATACCGTTGGCGATCTTAAATATGTTGGTTACGGGATTTTTGGTATTGCTGAGGCAGAATCATTGGCATTTTTGATATTTTTGCGATCATTCTTAAAAATTGAGTATGCAACCGTTAACGAGCAGGGGTAAGGCAGTGGATCGAAGGCCGATGAATTTTTTAGAGCGGACGTATCTGCCGGCGATCATGAAGGGGATGGCGATCACTTTCGGGCATATATTCAAGAAGCGGCCGACGGTGAATTATCCGGAGAAGCATCGGCCGTTCTCGCCGGTGTTCCGCGGGTTGCATGTCCTGAACCGGGATGAGGAGGGAAGGGAACGGTGTACGGCGTGCGGGCTTTGTGCGGTGGCCTGTCCGGCGGAAGCGATCACGATGGAGGGGGCGGAGCGGCTGCCGGGAGAAGAGGGATTGTACCGGGAAGAGAAGTATGCGGCGAAGTATGAGATCAATATGTTGAGGTGTATATTTTGCGGGCTTTGTGAGGAGGCTTGTCCGAAGGATGCGATATATCTGTCGGAGACGTTTGCGCCGGCGAATTTTACGCGGAGCGGGTTTATTTATGGGAAGGGGGAGTTGCTCATTCCTGATCCTAAAACTGATCCGGAAGGTTTTGCGCGGGCACGCGGTGAACACAAAACTGTTTAATTGAGATGAATATTACGCAAGTACTGTTTTGGTTCCTTAGTATTCTGGCGATTCTCGGTGCCATTTTGGTGGTGATCAGCAAGAACCCCGTTCACAGTGTGTTGTGGCTGATCGTGGTCTTTGTAGCGATTTCCGGTCATTATATATTATTGGATGCGCAGTTTCTGGCGATAGTGAATTTGATCGTGTATGCCGGGGCGATTATGGTTTTATTCCTTTTTGTAGTGATGTTGATGAATTTGAATACCGATTCAGAGCCGCAGAAGAACAGGTGGTTGAAGATTGCGGGGGTGATGACGGGTGGGGCGTTGTTGTTGGTGTTGGTGGCGGCGTTGAAGCGGGCTGACCTGAAGAACCAGTTGGCGGAGATGAATAATGGGGATATCGGGCTGATCCACAATTTGGGGATGAGCCTTTTTCATGATTATGTGATTCCGTTTGAGATCAGCAGCGTGCTGTTTCTTTCGGCGATGGTCGGGGTGGTGGTGATTGGGAAGAAGGATTAGATGGTTGGGGTGGTGAAAGGGAAGAAGGATTAGGCGGGCCGGCCTTGTGCGGGGGACAGGATTGTATATTATATTATGCCGATAAATTATTACATTTTTTTGTCTGTGGCGTTGTTTTGCGTCGGCGTGGCCGGGGTGTTGACGCGTCGGAATGCGATCATTATTTTCATGTGTGTGGAGTTGATGTTGAATGCGGTGAATTTGTTGTTGGTGGCGTTTTCGAAGATGCAGTGGCATGCGTTGGGGGCCGCGGATCCGCAGGCGGGGATAAACGCGCAGATTTTTGTGTTTTTCATTATGGTTGTGGCGGCGGCAGAGGTTAGTGTGGGTTTGGCAATTATTGTGATGATGTATAGGAATACGCACTCGATCGACGTAAACTTTTTGAACAGATTGAAACATTAATAGTCGCGCCTGACGGCGCGGCATGCCCGCTTCGCGGGGAAATATTGGCGAACTTATGGTTAATTTAGTTTGGTTGATTCCTGTCTTGCCGCTTGCCGGGTTTTTGCTGACCGGCTTGTTCAGAAATTATTTGTCGAAGGGGTTGACGGGGGTGATCGGGTGCGGGACGGTATTGGCGGCGTTTGTGCTGAGTATATTGATATTTGGGGAGGTGCGGCAAGAGGGGTTTGTGCCGGTGGTGATGAATTATTTCGATTTTATTAGTGTTGGGGCGTTGCATATTTCCTTTTCGTTCCAGGTCGATCAGTTGTCGGTCCTGTTCCTCCTGATCATTACGGGGGTGGGTTTCCTGATCCACGTGTATTCCACTTCTTATATGCATGAGGAGGCGGCGCCGCACTATGCGAGGTATTTTGCTTATCTGAATTTGTTTGTGTTTTCGATGTTGTTGCTGGTGTTGGGGTCGAACTTTGTCATACTTTTTATTGGCTGGGAGGGGGTTGGGCTTTGTTCGTACCTGCTGATCGGGTATTGGTTCAAGAATCTGGATTATGACCAGGCGGCGATCAAGGCGTTTGTGATGAACAGGATCGGGGATCTGGGGTTCCTGATCGCGATTTTTATGATGGTCTATAAGTTTGGTTCAGTAGATTTTGAAACGGTGTTTTCGAAGGCACAGAGCGGGGTAGCTGCGGGGACCGTCACGGTGGCTTTTGTCACAGCGATGACGATGTTGCTTTTTGTGGGGGCGACGGGGAAGTCGGCGCAGATCCCGCTGTATACGTGGTTGCCGGATGCCATGGCGGGTCCGACGCCGGTCTCTGCGTTGATCCATGCGGCGACGATGGTCACGGCGGGCATATATATGATTGCGCGGAGCCATGTCCTTTATGACCTGGCGCCGGTGACGCAGCATGTGGTGGCGGTGATCGGGCTCGCGACGGCGCTGTTGGCGGCGAGCATTGCGTTGAAGCAAAACGATATTAAAAAAGTGTTGGCGTATTCGACGGTGAGTCAGCTGGGGTATATGTTCCTGGGTCTCGGGGTCGGGGCCTATACGGGTGCGGTCTTTCATGTGATGACGCATGCTTTCTTTAAAGCGTTGCTTTTTTTGGGCGCGGGTTCGGTGATCCATGCGATGGGGGGGGAGCAGGATATGCGGAAGATGGGCGGGTTGGGCAAGTTTGTTCCGATCACGAAATGGACGATGTTGATCGGGTGTATTGCGATTGCGGGGATCCCGCCGTTCTCGGGGTTCTTTTCCAAAGACGAAATTTTATCGGCGGCGTATAACAGCGAGTGGTTTGGACCGCTCTTTTATGGGGTCGGGGTGTTTACAGCGCTGTTGACGGCGTTTTATATGTTCCGGTTGTATGCGGAGACGTTTATGGGTGGGTTTAGGGGGACCAGGAGTATGACCGAGGAGGGCCCGAAAGGGACCGACGAAGGTCACGAACGAAGCGCTATACATGAAAGTCCGGCGGCGATGACGGTGCCATTGGTGGTGTTGGCGGTGCTGGCGATGGTTGGGGGTTTTGTCGGGATCCCGGAAGTTTTTGTGCCGAATGCGCATTGGTTGGGGCATTTCCTGGAGCCGGTCGTGGGCGGGGGTGGTGCGCCGAAGGAGGTCAGCAAGGGGACGGAGTTGGGGTTGATGGGGGTG
>DASZJO010000033.1:0-42739 GCA_035948015.1 Puia sp. | reverse complement strand
TTGTAGCTACCGATCTTTCCTACATTCCTGGTCTTTCAGAGATCCGGCCTCATCTGGAAGGCAACCGCGTGATCATCTCGATTGAAGGCCCCGGCGGAGTGGGCAAATCTTCGCTCGCCATCCAGCTGGCCAAATGGGCATACCATGAAAAGCGTGTGGCCAAGTTGTGGAACCGGCCGGTCCTGCCTGTTTTTATTAATAACCTGAATGACGATTTGGACAAATTGGTCGTCAGTAAGTTAAAATATCTAACGGACTCTTCAGTTATCTCAGAGTCGTTGAGTAAGGCTATTTTGCGAAAGAAAAAAGTACTCGTAATTGTGGATGGACTTTCGGAGATGCAGGCCCTGAAGCCCGAATTCATCGATCCTCAAAAAGGGGCCAGCGACGTACATGCGGTCATTTATACTTCCAGGATGCCCACTACTATCCCGCAATCCACTATCATCATTCCCTTCGGCCTGAAATTAACCTATCTCGACAATTTGATCGACGGTTTTACCAATGCATATGTAGGAGCGAACAGGTTCGAAGATCAGCGTGAGGTGCTGCGATCAAGAATCAAGATTATGATCGGCACCTTCGGTAACCGGAACCCGGACAAGCAAATTCCGCTGAATATCCTCCGACTGATCATCGAGCATGCTTCGAAGATCATGGATCGCGGCGGGTCATTGCAAATCGAGCTGCCCAACAGTTACTATTCCCTCGTTGAGGATTATTTATCCGACCTGCTGCGCAAAGTCAACAATCCGGATCATTCTATTGTCTCTATGCGCGCCGCAGCGATGGTCTCCCTGGGGCTAATGCAATACCTGGATGCATCTAAGAAAAGTGATCATGCTCCATTATCGTTGGAGAAATTCAAGCCTCAATGGGTTTCGGCAAATACCTACACGGTGTTTATTTCCGAGGCCGATATCCAACTATTCAAGCTTGGCGGCATTTTAATCGAATCCGGCTGGTTGGGCGAGAAACAGTTTAAATTCCAAAATGATCCCATTGCCGAATACCTGGCGGCCAGTGAGATCTGCATTGCTTATCAAAACGGAAATATGCCAAACCAAAAGATAAAGGAGATACTCGGCCAATCCCTACTGGCCAATGATTCTTTCTATATATTGATCACAGAGGTTGCAAAATTTAAGAAAATAATCTTGCCGTAGTAAAAACCGACCTAACGGGAGATGGACAACTTCTTCAGGGATACGGGGAACGAGGAGTGGAAACCTTAAGTAAACGAAGAGTGAAAACACCTCTTTTTTGCCGATTCCTGGTATACCGCTACAAGGGTAGCCCCACCTGCACCGGGGCGCAGCGCTCATTTACAAAAAGGGTGTTTTCCCCGTATTTGGCCCGGCCTCTTGCCGGGACCGCGATTTAGAGATAGATTCACACAGGCAACCATAACCCAACCATCAGAAAAATTGATCGCTTCATGAGATTCAACCGTTTTCATTCCAGGCTGGTGATTATGCCTCTCCTGGTATTTTCTTTCTTCAGCGGTAACGCCCAGGATGGCTACTCCGAATATCTTAAATTCTCGTCGGACGGCCTGCTGACCAGCAAGGTCCCGGCCCTGATCTCATTCAGAAAAGACGCGGACATCGCCAATCTTGGAAAACGTCATATCCTCGGTTTCGAGATCACGGTACCCTTTGCCCAGCTTCGCCAGGAAATGGACTCCATCGAAAAAGGCGCTGTTTCGCTCCACCAAGTATTAAGTTCACCTGACAGATCCGAAGAAGATTTTTTGAAAGAATTGTTATACGATCAGGCTGCGGATATCCGCATGGCATTCCTGACCAATTGGGATGCCAACCTTTCCCTTCCGAAAGCCACAACCGGTCATGACGCTTATGCGATCGACACCATGTTCATCCCTCAATCGATCTCTGTCTATAACAACCTCCTTTATCTACTTTGGAATCATAAAGTACCCGCTGGCACAATCATTAAAGACGGTGAGTACTATATAATGATGAAAGGAATAAAAGATACGCTTTATCCACAGGTTATATATGACCCGGAGGATCCAGCAAACCTGGTGTTTCGGTTCGACCTGTTCGGTAATAACAAAAAAAAGGTTATGGCCCTCGTAGACCAGAATAAGTTGATCGAATTCCAGATCATGAAGAAGTCAAAGCTAAAGGAAGCCTGTATTAACTGGTTCAACAAGCTCATGAAAGAACCTGATTTCCATCGGCAAACCCTGGACACCGTCGCCTCGTTTTTGATGGCGAATGCCGCCAGATTCATCGACGTCGACAGTGTCTTGATGCGAATAACCGAAGAAAGGGAACTGGGGGACGACTTCCACGCTGATTCAGACAACACGAATTTGAACATGATAGTAAATAAGGTCATCGGCAACCCGGAACTGTATCTGAATAGTGGCCCATATGATATCACTAATATCGAAAGCGTCAGTTATTGGGTAACCTCCTGGCTTTGGCTGACCGGAAAGAACATAACCCTTAACCCTTTTAATTTCACCAGCACGAATAAAGTTCCTAACCGGGATACACTAAAGATATCCAACCGGGTAAAGTACTTCGCTAGGGATATCGACTCCTCTGTGACAAAAGTCTCTGCCAGGCACTTCACCAGCGAGGTAGCCAATTTCAAAGTTTTGAACGACTCGCTGTCAGGCAGCAAGAAAGATCAGGAGACATTACAGAAACAACTCAAACTAGATAGCGCGGCCAAGGCCCGGTATGCCTCGTTTCAACAGGTTTCCTCTATCCTGTATAAAGGGTATCTGCTCTACAGTTTTACAAAAAAATCAAATTTCACCAAAGAGAATTATCGCAACTATTACGATAGCGCCCAAAATACGCTGCCCGTCAGGGAAAAACTAGATTTGAACTATTCCGAAAGCGATAACGAATTCATCGTCTACCACAACCTCCCCGCGGGCTCGAAGATCATAGTGGTCGGTAACTACAGCCCGATCATCGAGAAATCAATTGTCACCAAATTTTGGGAGAGCAGCATGGACTCGACCTCTCTGACAAGTTTTTTCACCAATATCGGATCGGCTGGAATCAATTTAAACGAATTAGGCAGCTCGACCCCAGGGAAGGTAGTTGACAAGCTGGCAACGGGCGAGAACGCGGCAATATTCAAGAAAGCCATTTATGCCTCTTTGCTTTCCGATAGCAGCGACAGGCCCTACGATTCCAGTATTCAGCATGCTTACGAGCTGGGCACCGCCGTTGCGCTAATCGATTCGCTCAACCTGATTAACCATGACCAAAACAAGCTAGCCTTCGACCGCCAATACTACAAACTCCTTCGGGGTATCGCGCGGTCCTTTCCGGTCCCCGACTCCTTGAAAGTCACCAGGGACTCCACGCCAAATTATATGTCCCAGATATACCAGGTAAGTTCCCCAAAACCGGCGCCATCCCAATATGCCTATAAAATTGAAAAGATCACAAAAAAAGATACCTCCATTATCGACACGTCGGCATTCAACATCGGAAAACGATATCGCCTCAGACTGTCGCTGGGCGTGGAATATACGTTCAACGCAATAAGCCAGATCACGGCTGATACCGCAGGCGGAAAATTCCAGATCAACAATACGTATCAACCCATACATTCGATCATCGCGCTCAAATTATATCCCTTTCACGGCTTGTACCTGCAGGACCGAAGCTTCAGGCCTCGCGATTTGCTTTCCAGGACCAATCTCCTGTTGGGCGTCGGCTTTCCCAACCCATTGGATAATTATTATTTGGGGGCGGGGATAGACATCCTCCCCGGGCTGACTGTCAACGGAGGTGTGCACTTCAACAGATTAAACACCTACACGATCCAGTCCGACCAGGTGCTGCAACAAGGCTCTTATTTAAGTACCCACTGGTTCTTTTCTCTTTCAGTAGACCCCGAATTGTTCATCCAAATCTTCAAAACCCTTTAATCATCGTGAAAATGAGAATCTATATTTTTTGTCTCCTTTTGATGATCTCAGGTTTTTCCTGTAAGAAACAGAACAAGGGTGACGCCGGTGGCTCCAACCAGGTAATTGGCAACGTATTTTCGGTAAATACATTCGAAGGGGACGGATTGCCGCAAACCGTCGGCAACATCAACCTGTTCATCCGGTATTTACCAAAATCGCCCGATAGTATCCAATTCGACACCGCGTATTATCTCTATTCCGTGCCCTCCGGCCCCAGTGGCATCTTTACTTTTACAAACCTGAACTCCGATTCATCATACCAGATCTTTGCGATGACCTCGATCATGGATAGTTCAGGTCAGGATATCCTGTTTTCCGGCCACTATACCATAACCCCCAAGCCTACCTATCCGGAAGAATACGACGCTCAGCTGGAGCTTACAGTCGATCAGCAGGCACAGAACGGCATCCAGATTGTCGCAAAGGACGTCAACGGGGCGACCCTTTCAGGATGCACGGTCTGTTTTTTCACCAGCCAAATCGTCGCCACTGACACCCTGTGCCAGTATGCTTCTTTCGTCATGACCTCTGATAGCTACGGCAGGGTTCTGAAAGTGGATCTGATCGCCAATACGACATTCTATGTAGACGCTACCCTCGGTGCAGACACGACCGGAGCCCCCATCTTTTTGAAGGATATTGCACAACCGGTCACCGTGAAACCCGCTGGCATTGCCCCCTTGCCAATGACCCTGAATTAGGACACCTTTGACAAAAGCCAGACCAGGGCGCAAAAAAGGGTGTTTTCGCCTAGCCTCTCTGCTCATTATAATTCGTTTATTTGACCTCACAATTCTAGTTTCGTTTAGTAGAATTCCGATTCATTGCAACAAGCTGGTCCATGTAAGACTTCAATACCCTATTCGTATCGATTTTCAGGTTAATCCAAATTTCGACAATCGTGTCTCTCACCGGGCTCCTGGCCAAAATCGTCGAAGAGATCATGGCTTTTCAGTCAACTATGGGCTGGGCTGGATCCAGCACCCGCGTAATTCCCCTCATTATGGCGGTAGCGGAGTGAATACAACGATCAGTGACCTGATTAAATGGGAAAAGAACTTTTTCGATCGACGCTTTGGCGGTGACCGGTTCTATCAACTCATGCACAGGACTCAGCACTTTGGGAACGGAATGGATAATCAGGCATTTGGCCTTTATGAAGGTCTTTATAAAAACCGCCATTATTGGGCCTGGGACGGCGGAGATTTTGGCATCAGCGCCCAGATTATGCGCTTTCCTGGGCAGCAAATTGCCATCATTGTACTTTCGAATGTGGGCAACGGAAATGCTGCCGAAAAAGCTCAACGAATTGCTGACATCCTGATAGAACATAAGGAACTTTGAGCTTGCCAGCTTAAAAGACTTCCCTTTACTTTCCTGTCACAGCCTTGCTATCGGTGGCAAAATAATATCCGACACATCCAGCCACCAACCACGAAAACGTTTGCCCGATAAAATCAATATTGGAGATAGCCTTATTGAGAGTGCCATGACCAAAAGCCAAAGGAATAAGGAAGAAAACTATAAGTATATTCCACAAAACGGAACAAATACCGGCAAGGGCAAGCCCCGTCGTATCTGACTTCCCGGAAGTGCTGACAGGGACTTTCAAAGTCCAATAATGTGTAAGGATCGTACCTAAGAAGGGAAGGTAGATCTCACTCAAATGCTTCAAAAGGTTTTTTAAGCCCTCATCATCTATCCAGTCCTTTGCATAAATAAACAAAGCGATGAAAATGCAGATCAAAAAAAAGGCTAGCCATCCATAAGCGAAAATACTTCGATACCGGCGATACGACTTGGTCTTCATCTTAAATTATATATTATTCTTTTCAAATTGATTGCCGCTTGCAAATAGTCACCCCCATAATGCGGGTCGTTACTATATATCATAAACTTCACATCAGGTATCAATAACCGATTATATTCCACGACCGGTTGAATGACGCACTGCAATACAGTGGGCTTATTAAAGCTGATCAAGCCTTTGTCGAGACTATAATCCTTAATATCGAATCTTTGAAAGTCAATTTGGTAGGCGACCCATTTTTGAAAAGTGTCGTCGCTTTGCAGAAGTCTTGGTGATTTCGCCCATTTCGTGCGAATAGTAAATTTCGACCCCTCTCTTAGATTGTTATCCAATTCTACTATAAATCCGGCATCTTGAAAAAATAGTAATATCTTATTGAAAAACTGATCAATGGATAGATTAGAGCTAGGAAGTTCCAGGGTATTTTGATAGCTGAAAAGCTTTTTGTCCGGAAATTCCTCCGCCCCGCGTCTCCCCCGAACGACTATGCTCACTGTTTTTGAAACCCAGTTCGTATCTTTTTGATAAATCAATTCATATTTCCTGGAGAAAATTGGGCTTACATTTGCCAGCCCCACTGAGGGCACTTCCCCAATGCCGGAAATGAACACTGTACTTACTCCGGAAATATGCCAGGTTATGCGCGCAGAATCCAGCACCTCTATTGTATCACGAGAGGTGGTGAAATAATCTGACTGACGCTGAGCGATTGCGGCTTTGCCCGCGGTAGCAAGTATGGCAACCAATCCTGCAACAAGTATTTTGGTCATGAACTCAATATTTTACTATGGGATAGTTGTCCTTCACCGACGGTGCCGGCGGAACCTGGGTTTCGTTTGTTAGTTGACGCACCCTTTTCCGAACATAGTTAAACAGCTCCACTAAATCGACCCGACCGTCCCCATTACCGAAATCATTCCCGTATCTCACAAGCTCGGGGATATTTTTTTTGTCCGCCTCTCCGGCCAGGCCATCCAGCACAGCTCTGGTAAATACTCCATTTTGCTTACCGACATTTGTCTTCTCGATAGCATCATCATTTCCCGAGCAGGATGGGACTACAAGTACATAGTCATTATTATATAATTGCAAAAAGCCGGATTTACAAAAATCAAGGAACACAATTTTATTCTCCCTTTTTAGCCTGGAGAACGCAGACAATGGATCGATAACCATATTGACAGGGTTGCCGGGAGGTATGTTGTACTCATTATCGCCTTGTCCCATAAAATAAAGCTGCCTCCCCTGAATAGTTCCATGCCCGGCAACATAGAGCAAGACAATATCATTCGGGTTGTTTCGCTCGCGCAGCTGACCAAAGAATTTCGTCAAATTATTCTTCAAATTCTCCACTTGATCATTTAGAATATACTCCACGTCTACCTTATCGTACATCACATGTTCCTGCTTTTTCAGCAAAGACCCCACATCCGATACATCTTTAGTCGTATACTTGATAGTGCTTAGGGTCGAATCGGTATATCTATCGACAGCTATTCCCAGAAAATATAGGTTTGGCAAACCCGCAGGAGCCGAGTTTCCAGACCTGTTGAATACCTTGACGAGGTCCCGAAAGGCATAATTATTGATGTTGTCTGGCGGTAATAAGGTAAGAAAGAAGGAATTATAGCCTGCCTCCAGATCATAGGCTTTGCTGAAATGACAGATATTACCATTGCCCCTGTCCAGCGAATCCATATCTATGATCTCCTTTTCACCGTCCAGCCTGGTAAATTCATTCGTAAAATCGACCTCAACCTTCCATCCCTGTCTTTGAAATCCCTGGATTTGACCTTTATCAAACATAAACTCCAGGACATATTTAGATGAGGAGGTATCCACGCTCTTCACGGAAATAACCTGGAACGCACGACCCAGCGAAAGTGAATTCTTGACATTGCTGTCGATACCGGCTACAGCATGAAAGGTATTCTGCCGGATGGCATCCAGTTGGCCCGCAATGAGCCGGGTATTTTCAAACTCGTTCCTTAATTGGCTAAATTCGATATAATTGTCGCCGTAGGACCAAAACGCTTTTTCAGAGCCAAAAAGAGAAGACTGGAAATTACCTTGTGGCGTATAGGCGATCCACTCATTGTCCTTTTTAGGAACGATCGTAAGCCTGTTCTCAAATCCCTTCAGATCATAAAAGGATATTTCATTTTCCGTAGTCAGCGTAAGGAGCAAATTTTTGCTTTCAAATACTTCGACCCCGATAAGATTCCCAGGAAATATCATTTTCTTCAAGGGCTTCGAATCCTTATAAACCGTAAGAAACTCTCTGCTCCAGACGATCTTTGCGCTGCCATCTGCAAGATTTAGCTCTTCTTCGTTTGGTAGCAGATCGGAGCTGAATTTCAAGTGTTGAGTGGTCCGATCTATATTATAGGTGCCCTGAATGGTTTTTAGCACCAGATCCCGGTTCTTATTATAAGACAACCCATAGATCTGCTCGGTGAGGTAGGTGGAATCGACATGGGTTCCATTAGCCAGGGTATAAACATTAACCTGCTTGGATATCGTTGCCCCAAGTTTGAACCCATCCATCCAGTAGCTGGTAACGGCAACATTTTGATAGTCGGTAGAGATCGATATATCTTGAAACCCCGAACCATTTAGTTGCCCATGTCTGAGTCGGCCTGTAAGCAGAGGAACCGTAATGGTTCGCAACTTATTACAATTGCCCGTATTTTGGTACACATCGATGTCCCCGAATTTGTTTCCCTTATTCGGATTGACAAATTCCTGGCAGGCCAGTATGATTAAGCTATCCGTGGATCGGATAAAATCGATCTTCTTCGGGATGGTACCCCAAAGGCGGTGACTGAAATCTTTCGAATTGAAGCGGTATACAAATGAAGAGTCGCCTTCCTTGGTAACGATTAGAAATTGACTTGCCGCGCCTCGTAATTTTTGAATGTTATCGACCCGCACATTCCAAGAAAATCTTTTAAAGCCGGTAGATATATCCCATCCATAGATCCCACTTCGATCATAAGAAAGGAACAGGTTATTTGCAGTGTCAGATTGGCTGCCGAGGGCTGTGTAAGAAAGGCCCTCAAATATAGACTTCTCCTTTAGATCACTGGTCCCCAAAATTTTTAAGGTATCGTCCAGGGCGACATAGATCGACTCTCCGTCCGGAGAAAAGGCACAATGCACATCTTCTTCATTGACGGTAATGGACGACAGCACTTTCTTCTTTTGATAATCGATCTCCACGAGTTCATTCTTATCTCCCGCGCCCCAATCATTCATCAAGATTATCGGCTTATATGGATGCACAACGATCTGACCACTGAGTACCGGCACGGGCATACTCGACGATCTCCAGGTTTCAAGATCATAAATCGTCAGAAATCTCCCATTACTTGCACAAAACAGCAATTTTCCGTCTTTCGATTGTTCCAACGCATGAGGCCAGTAGGTGTCACTCAATTTCCTCATGAGTGAGAGATCTTTGCTGCTCCACACGAAAAGGTAATTCTCACCCGCATAACCATTGATCAGATATTTATCATCGGTCGTCCAGACGAGCCCCTTGGGAATGACGTTATCGAAACGCATTTTAACGACATCTTTCTTCTGCTTTTGTTCGAGATC
Source organism: Puia sp. (assembly GCA_035948015.1). GTDB lineage: Bacteria > Bacteroidota > Bacteroidia > Chitinophagales > Chitinophagaceae > Puia. Next base: position 33,356 of record DASZJO010000033.1, on the reverse strand, counting down.
GTATTTGACCAGGAAATTGTCCCCGGTGGTGAAGGCAATCTCCGAGCTATAAGGGTTCCATGCTATCGCCTCGATTTCATAGATCCAGGGGATCTGATCATAAAGTGTTCCCGTTTTACAATCGTAGATCATCAGCACAGACTGGAGAAATTCCTCCTCGATATATGAATTGGCTACCGTGGCAATATACCTCCCATCCGGTGAGAACTTTGCAAGTTGCCCTCCTACTCCGAGATCCCTCAGCTTGATCTTTAAGCCCGCGTCCCATAATTGCAACGGCTGTGTCCCCAAGGCCAGGGTCCTTCCGTCCGAAGAAAGCGCAACTGTCTTATTAGGGTCCAATGTGGATGTGACGAGGATCCTTGGTTGACTAAAGGACCAATAAGGCGAAATTTCCACTCGCATATTTTTGGCCCTTTCCTTCTTTATTGCATTTGTAGCCACGGGAAGTTTGTCCCCTCGTGATGCCATTTTAAGATATTCTTGCGGTATCCCGACAGAATCCACGAGATACCTCAAGACCGCTTTCGCCCTCCTTTCCCCCAGACCATCCGGGTCATCTTCACCCTGGGCTGCATTTCCTTCAATCAGAAGGATCGACTTATTGGCTGGAACCGACCGGAAAAATGCCTTGATGGCGCCCAAGGTCCGATTGTAACCAGACGATATGGCGACGGAATTCTCATCAAATAGTAAACTTATCCTTAGCTTGTTTGTGAAAGAATCCTTCCATTGCTCAATGCCCGGGTTATTCCCATATAATTCCTCACTACGCCTCTGCGATTCGATGAGGTTTTCAAGATTCCTCCTTTTAGCATTGTACAACCCTTGCGCAAATGCAGCAGAATTACGATTCTGATTAGCCAGGAACAGGTCTATATAGCCCAGGGTTACCGGCAAATTGACCTTCTTTTTCAATAAGCTGGTCATATATTTCTCGTAACTGATAAGACCACTGCTATCTGACTGGGCCCTGGCGAGAATACTATCCGCCGCATAAAAGTCTCCCCTATCTTCCCAACACATATTGGCGTACCGTATAAGGTTAGCATTCCTGTCACGCTGAGTAAATGAATTCAATATGGCAGCATCGAGAAAGATCTTCGCATTATCGGAGTCATTGAACATAGTCCAATATGCACTCCCGATCTTGTTTAGGATATCCTGGTCATCCGGAAACCTGTCTTTGGCCTTCAGCAATATTCCAAAAATCTCCAATGATGGATCCTTGGCGATCTCAAAGGCAACGTCATAGATCCTCTGCATCAAATAAGGGGAAGATTGACTGTCAGCGCCGATCTCGTAAAGGCTTCTAAGCCTGGAAATGGTTTCATTCAAATCGTCATTAAAATCTCCTGCCAGCGTAGTTACAATAAAGCCGCCCAATTCCTCCGAAATGGGATGACTTCGATATTCTTTATATAACGCGATGAATGGCTGAGCATCCTCCTTTATCAAACTCAGTTTCGATTGTAGAATCCGCGCCGGTGCGAATCCGGGTTCCTTGCTAAGTGATAGCGCGATATAGTACGCTGCGCTGTCTTTGTTATCGTCAAAATAGTGTGCCGCTCTTAAATAGTCAAATACGCCTGACTTTGGATATTTATGTTGCAAGTCATCCAGCAAATGAAACGCTGCTTCACTATTACCAAGGCTGTCAATATAGATCGAAAAGATGTAGCGAACAGATGAATACTCATTAAATGAAATGTCCTTGGCGATCACCTGGGTATTAAGCTGAATTGCTCGGGCAGCGGGAACCAACTTGGACAGTTGAAAGATCGACGGAAGAAAATTCGGATAGTCCTGGATGCATTTTTCATATAATTTAACCGCTTGCATATTTAGTCCCTCATATTCGGCAAGGTAGGCACCCGAGAAGGCGGAATATGGCGTATTCTCATTTCTGTTTTTCAGGATGTAAAGAATATGTACTTTTTGTGAGATACTTCTTGTATAAAACGCCTGTTCGAACAGTCGTTTGCTATCCCAGCTTTGGTAAAGATTGGTTTGCTGGCCGAAGGCACTAATAATCCAACAAAAGAAACCAATCAGGAAAGCAAAATGCTTCATATATGGTAATTTTGGGGTTATGGGAACCGGCGTTTTGTCGTCAGGTGCGTCGAAAGTTTGCTCGCTCAATGTAAGTTTTCCCCAAGCCAATAAAAACGTGAAAAACACCCTTTTTATACATTGAAGTCCAACACATTCCCACGTCAGCTATCTAACCAGTGCAGGATCGGCCCCCAAATACCGTGTTTCTACCTACAAAAATCCGGTGTTTTAACCGTAGGAAATCGCCCGGACTTATCCTACCTTTCCTATCCCAACTAATCAAAACCTTAACACTATGCCTAAGTTTCGTTATGGCAAACATCCGCCACAGAAGGACTACCGCACACTCCTCATGCGGAACTACGCCGCCAACCTCCCCGCCCCGGCCGCCTCATACAGTGTCCTCGATGCCGTTTACAAAAAATTGGGAGTCAACGACCCCACCGTCCTCTTTCCCATGGATGGCAACGACCAATATGGCGATTGCACCATCGCCGCGGCCGGTCACGCGATCACCATCTACAACGGACTGATCGGAACAAAAGACATCGTGGCGCAAACTACCTTATTGAAAACCTACTTCCAGCTGACAGGCGGCCCCGACTCCGGTCTCGACGAATTAAAAGTGCTCAACTATTGGCAAAGCACCGGGATCAACAAGGAAAAACTCCTCGCTTTCGTCAGCATCGATCCCAAAAACCACACCCACATCCAGCAGGCCATCCAGTACTTCGGCGGGGTGTACCTCGGATTCCAGGTACAGGAGGGTGCCGACACCCAATTCGAAAATCACCAGCCCTGGATCCCCGGAACGTTAACCAACGACGGCCATGCCGTATATGCAGCGGCCTATGATGCCAATCAGTTGACCGTACTGACCTGGGGCAACACTCAACTGGCCACCTGGAGCTGGTGGGATGAGTGCGTGGATGAAGCGTATGCGCTCCTTCCGCCGGCGGCCCAACAGCCCGGATATATCCCGGGTCTCGATTTCGCCCAGCTGCAGGCCGATCTGCAAGCTGTATCTTCGTAACCGATAACCGTTCGCGACCGATAACCGATAACCAATAACACCTTAACCATGGCCGCTAAAAAAAAGTCGGACAAGAAATCTTCGTCAAAACCCGGGAAGAAAGCCTCGCCTAAATCAGCGAAGAAGGCCGCACCCAAACCTGCGAAAAAGGCCGTTTCCAAGCCCGCCAAAAAGGCTTCCCCCAAACCCGCCAAGAACCCCGCCCCTAAACCCCTTCTGATGAAGTTCCGGGCCAAACCCCCTGGCAACTCTGTTTCCAAACCAAGGCGGCCCTTCGGCGATCCGGTGGCGCCACCTAAGCCCCACCCCAATTTCGCCGTGATCCCGTCAACCAACAAGCAACCCTCAGACCTGACCTATGACCTGGCATCGGCAGTCGACCCGAGCGTCATCAACGGGATCAATGCCTCCGGTCAGATGGTTTTCTTCTCCGTAGGCGATACCGGCGACATCAATGCCACGGGCTTCACCGGCGACCTGGCCAAACAAATGGAGGCGCTTTACAACAACAGCCCGGCTAACGGCAAGCCCTCCTATCTCTACCATCTCGGGGACGTCGTCTACTATAACGGTGAGACGATCGACTACCGTGACCAGTTCTATGATCCCTACAAATTCCTCAATTCAACCATCTTCGCCATCCCCGGTAACCACGACGGCCAGGTCATCGTAAACAAAGGCGATCCTCCCGATCCCGAACCCTCCCTGAAAGGGTTCTTTGCCAACTTCTGCGATTCCAAACGTCAACCCTCGCAGTCCTCGCCCTACCGCCTGACTATGAACCAGCCGTGGCCATATTGGGTGCTCAAAACACCGGTGGCAACCTTCATCGGTCTCTATTCAAATGTCGACGGGTCGCTCGATGACTCCACCGGCAACCAGCACCCTCAATTCAACTGGCTGATCAGCCAGCTTAAGGCCGCCGACACCGGCAAAGCGCTGATCCTCGCCGTGCACCATTGCCCGTTCTCGCTCGACAGCGACCATGGCGGCTATGGCGACATCCTCGACGCCATCGACCAGGCCGCCGCCGCATCAGGCAACCGGCATCCCGACCTCGTCTTGTCCGGACATGTCCACAATTATCAAAGGTTCAGCCGGAAGATAGGCAACGCGGTTTATCCATACATCGTCGCCGGCAACGGCGGTTATGCGAAAGTCGCGACCATGCACAAACTGCAGGTGAACCCGACTACGAAAGCACAGATCACCACGCCCTTTACGACGACGGAAACCGGCGTGACCTTGGAGAAGTACAATCAATCCCTCCCCGGCTTCCTTCGGCTAACAGTCAGTAAAACAATAATAAAAGGAGAGTATTTCACCAATGACATGAGCGGCAACGATCAGACAGCCCAGGCGTTCGATACGTTCAGTTATGATTTGGCGACGAAGCAGGTAAGCGGTTAGGCGAATGGGTTTCTAAGGGGGTAGTCCAAACAAGCGCAAATAGGGTGTTTTCACGGTATTTTACCGATCTCAACAATCGTATCTTAACCGTATGAGCGCCACCACCCCATCAGCCCAGGGCCAGCCGGGTCAACCTAAGCCACCGCCGCAAGGCCAGCCGAGTCAACCCAAGCCTCCGATCATCAACTGCCATACACATACCTTTGTTTCGGGTCATGTCCCCGGGTTCCTGGCCAAAACCTATCTTCCGTGGCCATTTTATTACTTAATACCCTTACACCCGATCGTCGCCCTCTTTCGCTGGTGGCTGAATGGCCCCAACACCTGGCCATTCCAACCCTGGTACAAAAAGATCGCCCGGGCAATTTACAAGGTGAAGGAAACGCTCGTCCGGGACTGGGTCCTCGGTGTCATTCACTATTTTCTGGGCCTGTTCGTGGGCATCCAGGTCTTCTATATTGTATATAAGTGGGCCACCGATATCTCCAAGAAATTATGCATCGATTACCTCGATAGCTTAAAAACATTGTTGAATGATCACCATCTCCAATATGACATCTGCCAATGGTATTGGCAGGTCCTCCTCGTCCTGGCCCTTTGTCTCTTCTTTCCCAATGCCCGCAACCTGCTGATCTTTATTTTCAAAAACCTGTACGGCTTCCTGAAGTCCCTCCCCGGCAAAAACACCAAAATCCTAATTCAACGGTATCTCAACCTGGGTCGATTTGCCTTTCACAAGAGTCAGTCAACGAACTTTACTCAGCTCCGCGGTCAATACCCGCTTGACACCAAATTTGTCGTACTGCCGATGGACATGAAATATATGGCCGCCGGCCTGGTGCCGATCGGCCTTGACAAACAAATGAAAGGCCTGGAGAATATAAAGGGAAACCATCCGAAGCAGATCTTACCTTTCGTCGCCGTCGATCCGCGAAGGATTCGCGATAAGAAAGAGCCCAAAAAATACTTCGATTGGACTGCTTCCACTCCCTGCGGAGACGTCGAATTGAAAGACTGCGTCATAAAAGACTACATAGAGGGAGAAGGATTTTCCGGCTTCAAGATCTATCCCGCTATGGGCTATTATCCCTTTGACCCCGACCTGCTTCCCCTTTGGAAATATGCCGCGAAGAAGGGGATTCCCATCATGACCCATTGTATCCGCGGTCCGATCTTCTACCGGGGTCTAAAGAAGCCGGCCTGGGACACCCATCCCATCTTCACCGATTTTAGCGGAAAGGAACTATTTCTTCCCCAAATAAAGAATATCGACTTCGTCGTCAACTTCACTCATCCCCTCAACTTCCTTTGTCTCCTGGACAAGTCTCTGCTGACAAAAGCTGTCGGCCAGAGCAATATTGAGGTACAGAAACTCTTTGGATATAAAAAGATCGCGAGCACCGATCCCGACGCCGCCCCGGAATTCACCATCGACTGCGATCTTTCCAACCTGAAGATCTGCCTCGGTCATTTTGGCGGCGAAGACGAATGGCAGCGCTATCTCGATATGGATCGCTTCAACCCTGCCGCCTGCCTGGATAAATTTCCCTTCAAGGGAATCGACTTCTTCAATGCACAGGGCGATGATCCCAAAGGATCGGCCCCCGGAAAAATTGAGCAAGTCTGGAAATTTGTCGACTGGTATTCCATTATCTGCAGCCTGATGATCCAATACGAAAATGTATACGCCGATATCAGCTTCATCCTGCATGACCCGGGTATCCTGCCCTTGCTGAAAAAGACACTCAATTTCCCGAATACCCGTCTCCGCGAACGCGTATTATATGGCACCGATTTTTACGTCGTCCGCAACTACAAATCCGATAGGGATATGCTTGCAGAACTCTTTGCCGGTCTCGACGAAGACGAATTCGATCAAATCGCCAGATACAATCCCCGCGCCTTCCTGAATCTGCCTTGATCTTTGCGCCCTGGACATACCATATAAAAAAATTAATTCATGATGGATTATGAGAGCCTAAAACTCTGGGAACATCAGAAAAAAGCTATCAGGGATACGGAGAAATATCTGCGGGATGAATCGCAGCAACTCGGCTATCTGGTTAAAATGCCTACAGGATCGGGGAAAACTGCCATCATGGCTGTGCTTGCGAGGATCATTTTCAGCGACAAGAATTTTCTGATTGTAGTGCCTTCTATTGCACTCAGAAAGCAGTTGATAGATCAGCTGACCAAGGATTTCTGGGAAGATGAAAGGAAGATGAATATCCTGTCCTCCGACCTTCCGCCCAAAGAAATAAAGAAGCTGCTACCGAGCACCGTAGGGACAATTCGAGATGAATTTGATTCTCACAAAAATTATATCTTCGTCTGCGTGGTGAATACCCTTTTTGCCCTCAAAGAGGGGGAGCAGGATTTGGAAGAGGAAGTGGGGGAAAAAAGCGAAAACAAAGCGCGGGAGAAACCGAAAAAAGATGCGGAAAATGGTCACTATCTCTTCATTAAGGACAATGTCGATTTCGTCTTTTTTGACGAAGGGCACAAGGAACCGGCATATTCCTGGGCCAAGGCGGTCAGGGAACTAGAAAAGAAGACTGTCCTGTTTTCCGCAACTCCCTTCCGGAATGATCTGAAACTATTCCACATCGATAAACGGAAAGGCCATTTCCATTTCCTGACCCACCAGGATGCCGTTGACAAAAATATTATCCGGAATGTCTCCTTTCATGAGATTTCAAGTCGGGCAACTGAACTGAACAAATTCATTAAACATTTAATAGTCGAATTGATTGGTCAAATGAAATTACTGGAGCGGGCGGGGGATGCCGATAAAGGTATCGCCCCAATATCGCCCAAGGTCATTATCCGTTGCAGCAACGAGGAAAGGGTGCAGCAAGTAGCAGAAATATTGCAAAGATTAAAAAAGAAGGTTCTGGGCCTTCACGAGAATTTCGGTAAAGACAAAAGCAGTTATCTTCAATGCAATGTTCCGGGTGAAGATGAGCTGAATAAATATGAATTTGTCGTCCATCAAAATAAGCTAATCGAAGGGATAGACAACCCTAATTTTCTGATCCTTGTCATCCTGGACGCTTTTGACAACGAAAGGGCGATATTCCAGCAAATCGGGCGGATCACCCGCAATCTCGATCAGATAAAAATGTCTGATTCCCTGGTATATTATCCCACGGGAACCTTTCACTTGCCCCTTGCCCGGATATGGGAAAAATTCCTGGCTTTTGACAAGGAATTATCCGAAGGAGATCTTATGGATGCCTCGGACCTGGTTAGGTTTTATCCCACTTTAAGCAAAATCTATATCAAAAATGCTATCCGTACGCTGGAGGAAGTAACGAAAATAGAAGCGGACGACATAAATATCCCAAAAAGAACTTCCATCCGGGAGTGGTCTTCCTCAAAGCAGCTGAAAGCAGATAAGCTATACCAAAGGATCATCGATGACCTGGAAAAAAAAGATGCCAATATTGATCACGACATCGAGATAATTGGAAACGGGCATTTTATCGTCTACCACGGCGTGTTCATGAGTCCCTATTTCGATACCGTCGTCCTTGACTTAAAATACGAAGTGGTGATCTTTTTTGTCTCTGAAAAATATATCTTTTATTTGGACACCTCCGGTAAATTAAGCGACTATATCCTCGAAATGACGCGCCCATTGGATTCGGAACGGTTGCTGCATATGACATCCGGCGCCCGGAGATTGAATAATATTAGCCTGGTCAATACGGACCTCAATAAATCAGCGATCCGGAGACGGCAGGTATCCGCATTAAAATTACATGATATCGCTCCACTCTTGAACGATCACAATTATGTGGCAAGCTCGGTTTCATCCATCACCCGGGGGTTTACTGACCCAGACTACCTCCACCGGTATATAGGTATTAAATCCGGCAAAGTGTCAGAATATACAGAGAAGTATTGTGATATAACTGAGTATACGAAATGGATTGACGCGATCCGCCTTTTTATGCGAAAAACGCTGTCCGTTGATCATTATTTTAATCGCTATTCCCGGAAAATACCGGCGCCAAAAGATCTTACACCAGTGAGCATCCTGATCGACCTCGAATCAGACGATCAGGTCGAATTCAGGCACATTCATGGAAAATACGAATGGGTGGATGTCGCAGATAACGTGAAAACCGATGGTGAATTTAAGATCAAGGTCAGGCTGGAGAAACCCAGGAAAGAAATTGACGACGCCGACAAGAGGAAGAATGGCTGTATCGACTATACTGCTAAAGTGGAATATAATCCGGAAAAAGAAAAATATGAGTTGGAATGCGAGGAGCTTGCAGCGGATATGAGCTATACCGAAAATGGCGACAGCATAATCACTTATCTTAATAAGAATCAGTCCTTCCGGATCGTCACAAAAAATAACAGGGCTTTTTATGTTTTCGGTGCTTTTTATTCTCCCAGATTGCAACTCGGAAAGAAAAAGACCGATCTTGATCTACTACGACTACTAATCCCCATTAAAGATCTGAAGACCATAAAATCTGAAAAAGGCAATATGACCGATCTCCCTCCTTCAAGAGACTTATGGCATGAAAATACACTTTTTGGCATGATCGCCCGGATGGGCGTTGGCTATCAAGACGAAAAGGTTTTGAAACGCTATCTTTCCTTTACGCACCTCGTATGCGACGATCTGGGTAATGAGATCGGTGATTTTATCGGTTTGGATACGGATAAAAAGCGAATCGTCATCATTCACGCGAAAAGTCATGAAGCCAGGCTTTCTGCAAGCAGTTTCCAAGATGTCTGCGGGCAGGCCACCAAAAAGCTCGATTTCCTATCCCCGTTTTATGTGAAAAAGCCCGATATAAATATTGCTCGTTTGGACGATAAATGGTTTAATCCAAAAGTGGGAACGGTAAAGAAAAGGATCCTCGCAGGCGGTCTTAACGGCGCCGGGTTCTGGAACCAATATGAGGAACTGGTTTCGGACCCCGATACACGGAAAGAGGTTTATCTTTTTACCGGGTCGATGCTGGATAAGGATCTTTTTAAGTCGCAATTAGAAAGTAAACAAATTACTCAAGTGCGTCCGGAGACGATCGACCTTGCATACCTGCTACGTTCCACTTGGTCTGCCGTTTCTCATATGGGCGCCAGTCTTAAGGTTTTTTGCTATTAAGGATGGAATCACTTCCCAGCCACTGCCCGGTGCTAACCCCTGATCGTATACTCGACAAACAGCGGTTCAAGTTCAATGCTATCACTGAATGCTTTCCATTCCTTTGCACTTAGAACTAAAGGCCTGTTCTTCAATGTGCTCTCTGCCGGATAGTTGCTATCCGCCGAAACGATCAACCGCCCTTTTGTTTTCTTCTTAAGGGTTTGAATAAGTGGTGTATAGGGAATACCAGAGTATTGCCCTTCTTTTTCAGGTACAAAGGCTTCGAGGTCATCATGGGTCATCATTTCCAGGCCTTTTTCCTTCAGCGTAGCGTTATGACTCGAATGATGCCCAACCTTATAAAAGACGGTATTATTCAGGAGCTGCTCTGCATTGACGGTCTTTGTGCTACCTGCTGATTTGACCGTCCAAACGTAGTCATGCCAGCTAAGCCAGTTGCCTACTTGCGCGTCTCCCGGAAATAAAAGGACCTTCCCACTGTCAATCATTTCGATGGCCAGAACAAGGCTGGTATTGTTCGTATCACTATCCATCTGCATGGCTAGGCCGCCTGCCATATCCAGCCAATCATCCTGAATTGCCCGCCAGTTACACCCGGGATCCAGATAGCCTTTTTCCATGGTAAGGTATTTATGATCCTTAGCCTGTTCAATGGAAAATGCGGGAACATTGCCAAATGGCCTCCCGCAATCGGTCGCCCGTGTTGATTTTTCCTCGAGGGCAACTACCCCATCGACAAACCCGGCCAGGGAAGAGTCTCCAAAATAGACTTCCTTTTTGGCTCCCCCGGAAGGAGCCGCTTTGTTCAACAATTTATTCCTGGGCGGTCCAAACACATATATCCGGACACCCGGTAACCCGGTCTTATCCTCGATCAAATCACCCGGACTACAATACCGGATACCCGTCTCTTTTCCATTCGCCAGCGTCCTGATATGATCCATGGCCAATTGCGTATCCAGGCTGATCCGGTACTGTTCTTTGACAGTCGCGCCATCCGGCGTTTTTGTTACTGCGAGCGGGCCTAGAAATTCCAGCACCCCTTCAAGCGAATCATTGAAATCCTTTCGAATGGCTAACAATTTGTCACCCCCCGCCAGGCTCATATAAAATTCGGCAGCACCGTTTGTATTTTTTTTCAATCTGTCCGTAGCTATTTTCAAAGCTTTTATTCTTTTCTGCAATCCTTTGTTCAACACTTTGGCGTCTTCATCATCAGGGTCTTCCGTCCAGGCCAACCAAAGCTTATCGACTGAAAAAACGTTGAACAACTTTTTTGCCGGATGAAAACCGGATACATGGTCCCAATGTTCGTGGGTAACGACTAATATATCCAGCCGGGGTTTTTTATTACCGGTAACACCCAATCTAAGGAGCCTGCTGATATCGTCCCGGACATCTTCAAGCGTTACCCCTTCAACACTGTCATTCTTCTTCAGCCCGCAGTCGATCAACATGCTGCATTGCCGTACTTTACCGGAAAAAAAACGCAGCAGGAAACAGTCTCCGAATCCATGCCGGTACATACGGATCTTTATACTGTCTATCATATTCATTATTTCAATTTATTTTGGTCAAAAGAATGCATAAAAGCGAAAGGCCCGGATAAGGAACTCAGCGTGTCGCTCTTAAAATAAGTAATGTCCCCTTTCGCGTCCAATTCATTGATAAATCTATATTGACGCTCCATCCTGTCGATGTCGTTAATACTTTTTTTGATGGTATACTTCAACTTCATAGAATCCAGATCATAAATCAGTGTAGTGCCCCCTCTGAAAATAAAGCCGTCCCTGGGAATCTGACCACTGGGGTCAAAGTACCCTGTCATCAAAAAATGCCCATTTTCGTCAATCCTGGCACGAATACCTCTTTTTTGCTGAAGGGTAACGATCACATGATTGACGATTTTCCCGTCGGGAGTGACCCTGTTGGCCAGCCATAGATTCTCTACCTGGTAAGTGGCCGTCTTGGAGTTCATCGAAAAACAAATCCCCAAATTCTCACAGTCTTTCTTTTGCGAGGGGAATAGAAGTCCTGTCAATTCGGCAAATCGGCCGCCGTCCGCGGATTGCAGGAACTTTGTATTGATCCTGGTGTGCAAACCCATACGGGCGTTCTTACCTCCGGAGATAAACTCCTTGGTTATCTCATATATCTTCTGCCGATCGGTCTCATACGAGATCGCTTCCTTAAATTCACGGAGAAACCCGATAAAGATCTCCTGGCTGGTTTGTGAAAGTTGGAACTCCGGGAAAGGCTCATAAGCCAGGGTTTCCACCGACAGCGTCCTGACGCCCGAAGGGAAAATACCTCTTTTTTGGAAGGCTTCGATAAAGGCAACCCGATAATTTTTATCATCTTCCGCGACCATATCCACATCAGCGGTAATAATCGCCCGGAGATACTCTCCGAATGTCAGGTCCAGGGGCGGACAATAGTCCAAAGCCCGCACACAGATCCGTAATATTCGAAGGGCTGTATCCGCCGCCGTTTGGGAAAGCAGGTTCACCATATCCGGATGCAGGTCGCCATCTCCGAGTATCCCGCTGCCTCCGGTGGCAATACGCAGGAGGCTTTGTATCCGCTGCTTATATATAGTCAGGAAGGCGTCGAAGACGGCGGCAACCAGTATTGATCCCCTTTCGTGAACTTCTATTTTCGTGGCGTAATCAGTGGGATCAGCCTGATAGGGCATCCATTTGCCTGTACCAGGGTCTGTAGCACCTATCGCATCCCGCAAACTTCCATAACCCCCGATCGCTTTCCCGAATTGTTCCGCTAATTGCCCGAGAAGGTTTTGGGCTCCCAAATCTCCACGGGTGCGCGCGATCTGATGTTTAAGCACCTCAGGGAAGGAAAAATGCTGGAAAAGCGCTACAAGGTCTGAAAAAGCTTCGTGAAAGGCGCGGGTGTCCGGATGGTTGGCTTCTATGTATCGTTGGTGGAGCCCGTCCAGAATAGCATGGGTGGTTTCATGAGCAATGATATCATGGCTGAGACAGGTGAAAACGATACCTCCAGGTAATTGTAACCTGGGGCTAACAGGCAGAGCAGTAAAATATCCAAACAACAAGGCTTTTTTGAGCGGATGATAATAAGCATTAGCCTGCCGGAGTGCATGAGGATAAATCCGCAACCTTGCAACAAATTCACTGTCCTTGATTTTTCCGGGATTATTTTCCTCCGATACCAGGTGTTCAGCCCATTGAATCTTACGCCCCAGGGCTTGTTCGAAATTCTTTATGGTCAACATGACCACGGCATAGACCATTTGTTGATGAAACTGAGGGTTGCTGACACTAGGGTTAAGGCCATCCTGAGCCAGCAGGCAGCGCTCATTCAGGTCTACAGGCGGATAGAAAACGCCGGACGCAGGATCATAATCGATCACTTCTATATATTCTCCCGAAGGCAACGATTGCCCCTCAACGCCAGGATCATCCGTCAGATCCTCCCATTCGATCTTATAGGTAATATTATTGACCTGCGCGGTATCGACTGTTAAAGAGAGCGAAGGGTCGAAAGCATAGGCCCGCAGTTTCCGGAACGCAGGCTTATTCAACTTTTGTAATTTGGACGACAGGACTAACATGAATTAAAGTTTTCGGGGTTAAAGTTTGGGATTTGTCCCGACAAATGCCACCGTGAAAACACCCATGTTGTTAAGTTTAGCCAAAATTGGATGATTTCAAGGAGGCATCGTAGCTCGTCCGGCCATTTTCACGCCAAAATACCGTGTTTTCACGGGGCAGGATAGATCAAAATTCTTATAATATTGCATTACCCAATATTAAACCCTAAATTATGAGATCTCTCCTGACCGCGATCGGTGTGGCCTTATTCTTCTGTTTATCTGTCAACGCCTCACCCTGCAATACTGTCATAGCTGATACTGCAATTAAGCCCACTGCGGAATTACTCAAGACCATACATATGGATAAGACCACAACTATTATCCATCCTATCTATAACGCCAAGGACTCGACCCGAAGCGAACGTATCCCCATCCTCATCGTCAGGGATAGTGCACCCACTAAAAATGAGGACACCCTTCTTATCTCTTTCGTAGTAACCCCACTCACCATTCCATTTACTCCTGCGATCCTGACCGCTAACCCGATACCTATCCGCAAGAAAGATTGGAAGTCTAACCCCAAGGTTACCGGAGATACGAATAACGTGAAAATGTACGATAGCATCTATCTGGAGATCGACAACCGGGGTATCGACTCCCTTCAACAGGAAGCAATGGGATATATCAGCATCCCCGGCGGGGATAACAGCTTCCATGCTATCCACTTGACCACCAAGGGCTTATTTCCCATCAGCCCCAATATCTTCGTGGGATCCTTTATCAAATCCATCTCCGGAAGCAAAATCCCTTCGAATGAGCTCCTCGACATATATCTGAAGATCAACCTTGTTAGGCGTAACCAGGATAATCGGGTCCTCTGGTTCTCCATGATGGGCGCCGACGCAGGACTCTGGGATTCAGCACTTGTCTCCCTCAATGAGGCAATGGTAAACATCAATGGAACATTGAGTAGAGTCACCAGGGATACCAAACGCGTGGGCTTCTGGGGTGGCGGCCTTAAGGTTTTCCAAAGTGATGCCTATATCGGCATGCATCTCGGCCTCATGGAAATAGATGGCCTCCTGGAAGGCTCCTACATTTTCGCAGGCTATTACTACTCCCCCTGGCTGTATGGCGTGAAGACACCCGTGGATACGGCCGCAAACCGATACCGCCACAATCTATATTTCGAGGCGGCCTTTAGTGCGTTTGGCAACAACGCGCCAAAAGCCCTGCAGTATATCCGTATCAAGTTCGGCCTGATGCTGCCCATGGCAGTGGGCTATATCAACGGCCAGGGACACGCAGTTGGCGATAATGTCACACCCTCCAACAAGGATTATCTCTACCGCCTGGCTGTGGAAGTGCCCCTCGGCGGACCTATAAAATTTTGACAATGTGGATACAAAAGACAACCCTTCCGAACCGCCTGATCCGCTGCAGGATATTGGCCTCTCGTTCTCAGGCGGTGGTTTCCGGGCGGCGGCGTTCAGCCTCGGTGTGCTGTCCTACTTGTCCCGAATCTTCTACGATGGCAATCCGCTATTGACCCGGGTACGCTTCATTACCTCCACATCCGGCGGCACCTTTACCAATGCCTACTATGCGCAACGTCTGTGCGAAGGGGAAAAAGACTTCGATTTTGAAACTTTTTATAAGGCCTTGCGGCTGGCAATGGGAGGAGAAGAGCTGCTTAAGGAAGCCTTTGAGCAGCTTGAGACGGCCCGCAACTGGCCGGAACAGGGGAAACAGCACAACCTCATCAACGCTTTCGCCAAAGCATACGACAAGAAATTATTCAATAAGGCGACCTTAGGCACCTTGGTCGAAATGAACCCGGGCGTAACGTCCACGGAAGCAGGTCCGCCGTGGAACCCCCACCTGGAAAAGGTATGTTTCAATACTACCGAGCTCAACAATGGGTTAAATTTCTATTTCAAGGCCGATTGCAAAGACAAATGCGTGGATCTTTTCGGGAACAATTACCTCCGGTTTAAAGATGGCCCGGCCATGCGGCGATTGAAACTCAGCGATATCGTGGCCGCATCCTCTTGTTTCCCCGCCGGGTTCGAGCCGATCCTCTTCCCCGATGATTTTGTATATCCCGGGAATAGCAATCTTAATGAGCTAACTGCAAGTATCATCTATGACCATAACCTCCCCGACGAGTTAGATGACATCCGCAATAAGCCATTTTCACTCATGGATGGAGGCATTACCGACAATATGGGACTCCACGCCCTGGAGATCGAGGACGACCAACGGGCAAAAAAGGGTAAACCCTTTGACCTCATGATCAGTTGCGATGTCACAAGCTATTTCAATAAGGCATTCCAGGTCAAGACCAGCCGTGCGTCCTGGTGGAAGCGTTGGCTGACCGTTCAGTTCCTCGTAAATGCATGGAAATTCTCCTGGTTCATCTTCCTGGCATGTATCGCGGCCTTGTTCTTCAGGCGCTACGAGGTGCCAGCCCTGCTGTTGCTGCTCCCCTCACTTTCCGGCGGCCTCCTGTATGTATATTTTCGGATACAATTACGCAAGCTGGAGCGAGCCAACACAGGCGCCTGGTCGCTCGCTTTCGGCTATGTCCGGCGGCTGCTCAAACTACCGCTCTCCAGGCTGCTGCCCTTGTTATCCCTGCGAGGGAGCAGCACCGTGAAACTCGTCACCGACCTCTTTCTCAAACAGGCGCGCCGGAATCAATACGATGGCTGGTTTTCACGCACTAATAACATCAACCGAGCACTCGCCTGTCTCACATATGAGTTCAGCACGGTCCAGGAAAAACGCCGCCTTGAAAATCTGGAGGAGCGCGATAGCGCTTGGTGGCCAACGATGAAGCCAACTTTAACACCCTCAGTGGCTATACAAAAATATGCGGATGAAGCGAGATCAATGGGGACGACGCTATGGTTCGCCGAACAGGATAAGGATAAGCGGGACATCATCATCGCCACCGGGCAGTTCACCATCTGCTATAGCCTGATCAAACAGATCTGCCGTCTCGAGGTGGAGAACCCCCGATACGCGGAAAAAGGCCCACTACAAACACTAAAGAAATTCCTCTTAATCGACTGGTCAGCCTTTCAGGGCAAACCCGGATTTATGCTTGAAAACCTTAAGGCTGAATGAACCCATTGAACCATGCAATTTGTAAACCGCCCATCAAAGGCCCCCGGCAGTATCAATTTGAGCTGTAAGTAGAATCTTGACTGTACATTTTCTCGTCAATATTGAAGAACATTTTATAAGAAATATGCCGACTAGTATCCTTTGCGAAGGCAGTCCAACTCGCCTTAGAAGCAGAATCACTTGCATCGTCGATCTCATATGTCAGCGTTCTAAACGAGTGTGGTTTTATTACGTAAAAGCTGTCCAGAACCAATTGAAGTCTGTGATGTTCGAATATTAGGTACGAGCCCGTCTTGTATGCGACTCCGTCTGATTCCCCTTTATTTAGTATTCCCACATTGAATTCAGTCGAACCGGTGAGATGCGATTTGCTCATATCATTATAGGTTTCTTTCACCGATTCTATATAACTCAATAATTCGGAGCAAATCTTTAGTTCTTTTTCGGTACTTTTTAAGGCATTTCTAAATTTAGCAGGCACGTCAAAAATAGGATTGGTTTGACCGGGCAAAGAAGGCAATGCCGTAATTTCCTGAATTATTGAAATGTCAACCTGGCCTGTGGGGAGCAGATCAGGTAGTGGAGTGCCTGGCTTCCATTTCTGTAATTCGGATACATTATACGCAAGAGATTCCTTCTCCGCTTGGAGCACAGCTAACAACTGCGAAAGCTTTACGCTGATTATGTAGACATATTCTTTATCGATCGGTTCCTTCCCATCGAGCCAGTTAATATACGAAACATTGTCATTGGGCATAAATCCTTGAAGCCGAGACATAAATAATCGGTTTTCATGCAAATGGCGATCAATGGTACTATCTAAAACATATGGGCCATTCTCGATTACTCTCGCCAGATCAACGCTTTTGATGACAGGATGGGGCAGCTGAAAATATTTTCCAATTTCAATGCCGATGAGCAGCGTAACGGGAGCGATAAGTAAGGCTGCAAGGTTATTGACTAATCCTTTAACAAAAATACTTTTCCAAGACTCTTTCACAGCAGACGACTGCGCGCTATTTGTCTTGGAAAATCGATGATGGGAAGTCCCGGAGTTTCGCCTTGGCATAAAGTCTTATACGCTAATTACTTCAAATTTATAAACAAATTGGGCTTTGTTAATGATGAGCAAAAAAAAGGGTGTTTTCACGGGTCAACAGGCTGCAGGCTATTCCCAGGGACAGCCCCGGTATGTTCAGAATGGAAAAGGACTTATTCTATCGGAGTGACCTGAGCGCAATTTTGAAATAGTTTTTAAGCATAGCGGTTTTTTTTATCCGGACGGTCATGACCAACAATGAGCCGTGATTATAGGAATTTATAAATCAATAATTTAAAGCTTGGATTCTTCAGTTTATTGTCCGGTTTCGATACGACAGGCGTTGGCTTTAGCGAAAACACCCTTTTTACTATCCCTACTTCCTCCCCCACCTTCTCCTCACATACGCCACCGCCTCCCTCTCCTCCTTCGTCTTTGGCTGCGCCACCGCCAAATACCGCAGATAATACCGCTTCGCCCTCGCCAGATCTCTCAACTCCGTCTCACATATCCGCCCGCACGCATACAACACCTTCGGATCTTTCCACAAATAATACGCCGTATCATAACTCGCCAACGCTTCCCTATACTCGCGAAGCGACTCATGGTTCGCCGCCAGATCATCATAATACCACTCCGCCGTCGGTGAAATGGCAATCTTCAGCGCAATCTGCAACAGGCTGTCACTTCGCCGGTATTCCTTCATCTTCGCCCAGGCCCGCGACTCATAATAATACACGGACTCCTGCGTCAATCCCAGATCGATCATATGCTCGCAGACGCGGATGCAGCCAGGGTATTGTTTTAGGTCGTAATAAGAAAGCGCCAGCCAGGTCAGCGCCTGTGTCGCCGGCTCATCGCTCCGCACTAACCGCTCCCCCGGTTCGACCGCCCGCTGGTACCGCTGCGACAGGTAGGCCGCCCGCACCTGCAGCTTCAGCAGCGTCGGGTTCAGCGAATCCTGTTGCTCCGCCGCGTCCAGCATCGTGTCCACCTGCTGAAAATCCTTACTCCCGATCAGCAGATCGGCCAGCCCGGCGATCGTCCGGATATCATTCGGTGCCAGCGCATACGCCCGGTTGTAATAGTACAATGCCGAGTCCCGCTGATTGATGCGCGCAAACAGCTCCCCTCTGATCCGTGACCATGGGGCGCGATCCTTCTGCAACTGCACCAGCCGCGTGGCATACACCATAGCATCCGCAGGATGGTCATTTAGCTCGATCAGGAGCAAATAATGTAACGCCGGAATATTATTCGAATCGATCGCCAGCAACCGCCGATAACAGGCCGCCGCCGAACGGTGGTCGTCATTCATATAATAGGAATATCCTGCATACGCGAGCAGGCCGGAATTCCCCGAATCCGCGTGGAGGATCGGCGCGATATAGGCTATCGCCTCCTCGTATTCCTGGTTTTGGATATAATTGAGGACGGCTACCTTGTCATACACGGGCGCCTTAGCCGCCAGTTGCACACCCACTCCCTGGGTGTCGCCGGTCTGCGCAACCGCGCCCCAGCTAAATGCCGCGGCGAACGAGAAAAGCAAAATTTTTTTCATAAAACAGGATGACATTAACCGGGATAGATGCGCATCGCCTGATTTTCCATATACTGATTCCAATAACAGACATTTCCTGCATCGGAACCGTACAGGGAAAGCCACTCGATAAACCCAGGTTATCTTGATTATCAATTATTTGGTAAACTGGCATTTTTTTGGTTCTGGGATATTCGATTTGTAAGAAAACAACGCCATGCTAAAGAACTATTTCCTCGTGGCCATCAGGAATTTGCGGCACAACAAGCTGTTCTCCCTGATCAATGTCCTTGGCCTCGCCATCGGCATCAGCGCTTCGCTGGTCATCTTCCTGATCGTCCGGTATGACTTCAGCTTCGACCGTTTCGAGCCCGACGGAGATCGCATCTACCGGGTCGTCAGCGACTATAATTTCGCGGGCAACGAAGGCCATACACGCGGTACCCAATCGCCGCTGGCCCAGGCTGTAAAAAAGGAACTGGCAGGGCCCGACCTCGTGGTCAGCTTTCGCTATTACAGCGCCGGCAAGCTCAGCGTGCCAGCCCCCTCACTCACCGACAGGGCCGCAGCAACAAAGCCTGCCACTTTCAAAAACCCCGAGCACCTTATTTTTGCCGATGACGCCTATTTCAAGCTGCTACCCTACCAATGGCTGGCCGGCTCGCCAGCCTCCGCATTGGCGGAGCCCCGCCATGTTGTCCTCAGCGAGAGCAGGGCAAAACTCTATTTTCCTATGCTACCCTATGCCGACATCATGGGGCGGACCATCGTCTATGACGATACCATTTCGGCCCGGGTGTCGGGTATAGTGCGTGATCTCGATAGCCAGTACCACAGCGATTTTAACTTTAAGGAATTCATCTCCCTTTCGACGGTGCTCAACAACACCAGCCTGAGGCAGCAATTTTACTGGGACAATTGGGGTGGGTCCACCAGCGACCAGCAACTCTATGTCCGTCTCGTGAAAGCTGTGAATCCTGCCACGGTCGATGCCCGGTTAAAGGTCCTGTTCGACAAATATCAGGGGGAAGACGCCCGGAAGAACAAATATTCCTGGGCCTGGCGGCTGCAACCGCTCAGCGACCTCCACTTCAACGACAAATATGGCAATTTTCATGTCGACCTTGCAAGCAAGCCCAGTCTATACGGACTCATGCTCGTCGCCCTCTTCCTCCTGCTGCTGGCCAGCATCAATTTTATAAACCTGGCCACCGCACAAGCCACGCAAAGAGCAAAGGAGATCGGCGTCCGCAAGACCCTCGGCGGGTCACGCCGCCAGTTGATGGTCCAGTTCCTGACTGAGACCTTCCTCATCACCTGTGTTGCCACGGTCGTTTCTGTTCTGGTGGCGCCGCTGCTGCTAATGGCCTTTACCGATTATATCCCGCAGGGGCTGTCTTTTTTTCCGCTGCAACCTTCGATCGTCGTCTTCCTTATCGCCCTCATCGTCGTGGTGAGCTTACTCGCGGGCCTCTACCCTGCCATGGTATTGTCTTCCTCGAACGCCCTGCTGGCGCTGAAGAACCAGGCCCATGCCGGGACCGCAAAGACCCGCGGCGCCTGGGTACGGCAATCTCTCACCGTCTCGCAGTTCGTCATCGCGCAATTCTTTATCATGGGCGCATTGCTGGTCGGCAAACAGATTAGGTTCATGACAGACAAAGACCTCGGTTTCGGCAAAGAGGCGATCTTAAGTTTCGAAACCCCCTACCGGGATACCTCCTATTTGCACCGGGTCTACCTGCTGGATCAGGTGAAACAACTGCCGGGTGTCCGAATGGCCACGCTGGGGAGCGACGTTCCCTTTTCGTGGGGTTGGTGGACCAACACCCTGGACTATAAGGATGGCAAAAAGGAGGTACATCTGGTCGTGGAGGCAAAGGCGGGGGATTCCAATTATCTCCGGCTGTTCCAGATCCCGCTATTGGCCGGCAGAAACCTGCTGCCCTCGGATTCCGCAAAGGAGGTCATCATCAACGAAGCCTGTCTTCATGCGCTCGGTTTCAGGCAACCGCAAGCCGCCATTGGGAAAATTGTTAACTGGGACACCGAGCAGCTGGCCATCGTAGGGGTAATGAAGGATTTTCATGCCCACCCCATAAACTATGAGATCAAGCCACTGGTCTTCCGCCGGATGCCACAGAATTCGAGGGATATTATCGTCGCCCTGCGCAGGCCGGCTGGCGCAACCCCGGACGGAAGCAGTGATCACGCCGGCTGGCAATCGGCCATTGCGGGGATGAAGGCTGCTTTCGGCAAGACCTATTCGCAGGATGACTTCAGTTACAATTTCCTCGATGAAAGCATTGCCGGCGCTTACAAGGACCAGCAAAGGATGCTCCAGTTGCTGAACTGGGCCACAGGTCTCACGGTATTTATCAGCTGTCTCGGTCTGCTGGGACTCGTCATTTATATCATCAACCGGCGTACAAAGGAGATCGGGGTCCGCAAAGTGCTCGGCGCCTCGGTAGCGCAGATCGTCTCCATCCTCTCGAAGGAATTCCTTTTGCTGGTGGCCGTCGCCTTTGCCATCGCCACCCCGCTGTCCTGGTGGGCAAGCCATGTCTGGCTGCAGGACTTCGCGTACCGAACCGCGGTCAGCTGGTGGGTCTTCTTCGCCGGCGGCGTCGCCATGACGGCGATCGCCCTGATCACATTGAGTGTGCAAACGGTGCGGGCCGCGATGGCCAACCCGGTTAACGCGTTGAGGGCGGATTAATTTCAATCCGCTCACCCCCTTGCCATCTTCCCCCTCCCGTGGCCGCCCTTACAACCTCACCACCATCCGCCTCGCCCACTGCGGCCCTGCCCAACCTCGCCAACCCTGCAACTCCCCTTGCCACCTTCCGCCTCCCCCCTACAACCTCACCACCACCGCCTTCTCCTGCAACTGGCTCCCCTGATCGATCACGAGCACAAAATACACCCCCTTACCCCAACGACTCACATCGACCTGCGCCGTCCCTGTCATCCCCTGCACGGCAAAGACAGCCTGCCCCACCAAATTGAAGATCCGCACCGTCACCGGCCCCGACCGCCTATTCCTCAGCGTGAGCACATCAAAAACAGGATTGGGATAAACCTGCACCGTCGGCACCATGAGGTCCGAATCGGCAATCACCCACGGGGCGGAAAACTCCGTATAGCACCCACCCACCCCGATCTGGAACGTCGACGTATCGATCGTCCGCACCCCCACCGCCACCCGGACCGTATATGACCCCGGCACCCGCGGCGTATAGTTCTGATGCGTCGCACCCTGTATAACACTGTCATTCAGGTACCATTGGTTTCCCGCCCCAAAACTCGACACCAGCACCCCATTCACATCCGAGATCACCGGCATGACTAGCCCGACATAGCTCACCTGCACCACCGGCGATAGGGCACCCCCCGGCCGGCAACCGCCGGTGTCCGTCACCACGCTGTACGCGCCCGGCAACGACACCAGCAGTGAATCGCTCTGCGCGCCCGGCAACGCCGCTCCGTTCAGATACCATTGGTAATTCATGCCGGAGGAGGCACGCAGCAGAAAGCTGGTATCCGCGCAAAAGTACAGCGGCCCGGCTGGATTGATCACAGGCATGACCAAGATATCGCTTCCAATGGAGTCGACCGTGACCGCCGTCTGTGCCGAAGCCGCAAAGCATCCTGCCTGATCCGTGACCTCCACCCAATATTTTCCCGTCTGCGTCGCGATATAATTGCTGCCGGTTTGCCCCGGTATCGGCGTCGAGCCGATGAACCACTGATCACCCACGCTGATAGAAGAATACAAGGTCACGGTGCTGCCTTTACAGATCTTCGTAGAACCCGATGTCGTTACCACCGGCGTCGACGGCGCGGGATCCAGCGTCACCGTCTGTACCGCACTCGTATCCTTGCACCCATTGGGATACAGCACCACCAGGGAATAATTCCCCGACTCGGTCACCACCAGGCTGGACCCCGCAGAATCGAGGGTCTGTCCGTTCATAATCCAGGTATTGCCCGATGGACTGCTCGAAGTCAGCACCAGCACCGCATTGCCGCAAACCGTAAAGCTGCCGGTACTGCTCTTTATCAACGGTGTCGGCACCGATCCCGGCGGACAAAGGCTGGCAATATAGGGCGCAGTGGTGAAGGAGACGGAATCCGAGCCTCCACACTCGCTCTGCCGCGCAAAGATCCAATACTTCGTGCCCGGCTGGAGTGAATCCTGCGTCGCCACGCTGTCACTGGTGTAGTGAACGTAATAGACAAAATTCGTATTCCCCGTATACCCCGTATAAGAAGAATCGTTGGTGACGGTATAGCCATAAAATCGCCCGCTCGCGAGGGTCTTCCAATGGAATGTCACGCTGGAATCGGTGACCGTGATGACCGCCAGATTATAGATCCCAGCCGTATCGGGCGAACACTGCCCTATACTTCGCAACCCCGGTAGCAAAAGCACCCCGGTCCATAATAAAATGCGGGAAATTAGTTGTTGGTGTCGCATGAGATCAGAGGTTCTTCACCTCAAATGGGCATAAATAGCACGTTTCTCATAGCACACCGGTCGGCTGATAAATGTAGGCAATTTCCCGGTCATCTCCAAGGCCCCCCCTCACCTCACCAACAGCACCGTCCCCTTCCTCATAAACACCCCGCCCGTCGGACACTGCATCTCCGCAAAATATGCATAGACCCCCGCCGGCGCCGGCCGCCCACCCACCGTCCCATCCCAGCCCGCGCCAACAGCCGCCGGATAGAAATGATCCGCCTCAAAAACCTTCGCCCCCCACCGGTCAAAGATCACCAGGTGATTGACTATGGAGATCGCCCCCAGGACTGTAAAACGATCGTTCCGCCCATCCCCATTCGGCGTAAACGCATCCGGTATCCGCACCTTCGCCTCATCGCAGATCAGCTTCACCACCACCGTATCACTCGCCGTACACCCATCCACCGCCGTCACCGTCACGATATACCGTTCGTCCTGCAAAGGCGTGCAAACAGGCTGCGCGCAGGACGCACAGCTAAGATCCGTCGCTGGCGTCCACACCCAGGACACAACATCCGCGCTCCCAACTGCCGCAATCGTCACCGGCGTCGCCGCCACCGCCTGCAAGTCCGGCCCCGCATTGACCGTCGGCACCGTGAGTACCGTAATAATAACCGACGCCGTATCCGGGAAACAGTTTAACGAATCGGACCCAATTACCTTATACGCCATCGAAGCCGCCGGGTTAGCCACCGGGTTTCCGATCCCCGTCTCGCTAAGCCCATCGGTAGCGCCGATCCACTGATAACTGTATGCCCCCGTCGCGTTGATATATACCGGCGTCCCCGGACAGATGGACGTAGAATCCGGGCTGACCCGCACCGTATCCGGCCGCACCACCGTCACCGGGATGGACCCCGTATTGCTGCACCCGATACCATCGGTTACCCTTACCGTATAAACCGTACTGACCAGCGGCGATGCGTAGGGTTCCGCAATGTCCACCGCACTCAATCCCGTCGCCGGCGACCACAAAAAACTTACCCCGCCGCTATTCACTGCCGACAGCGAGACCGAAGACCCCAGACATAACGCCGCCTGCGGCGGCGTCAGGACCACTACCGGCGGCGCATGCACGCTAATCACATCCGAAGAAGCCGCCGCCGCCGAACACCCCAAACTGTCCGCCACCACCAGCTTCGCCATATACACCCCCGGCGTACTATACACATGCACGGCAAACGAGCCGGTATTCATACTTACATTCCCATCCCCAAAATCCCAATTATATTGCGAAACCCCAGCAACCCCCCGCGCCTCAAGCGTATCACTCCCCCCCTCACAAATCGCCGCCACCGCCGCCGCCAACACCGCCGAAGGCGCCACCACGAAAACCGAATCCTTCGTAACCACCGTTTCCCCATTCACGCCCACTACCGTGAGCGTGACAAAATATTTCCCAGCCTTCGCATACACATGACTGGGATACGTGACATTCGATACCGAATCCCCATCCCCAAAATCCCAGGTGATCGACGTATAGTAATTGGCGTAACTCGTAAACTGAACCAGTAGCGGCGGACAGCTCCCCGAAGTCACATACGAAGAAGTGGACCCGAACGCCGTATTGAACACCTTGATCACCAGCGTCACCGTTGCTTCCGACACACACTCGCCGCCGGGCGGAGGAGCCCCCGCGGAGGCGCCCCCATCACTCGCCGTAAGCGTGACCACGTAAACCCCCGGGTTCGGATAAACATGCGACGGATACCAGGACGAAGACGTCTGCCCATCTCCGAAATTCCACAGCCACGTGACATTGGACGTCCCATACGTATTCGAAGTATTATTGAATTGCACCGTCGTACCCTGTGGCAAGACCGTTCCCTGCGGGACATTGAAAGACGCCTGCGGCCCGTTGACCGAAACCGGTTCGGCATAGAATTGGGTCGTGGTATAACATCCAAGCGAGTCTTTTACCGTTAACTGAACATTATAATCGCCCGGACTGGCATAAACATGCGTCACCGTTCCCGACCGCGTCGAAGACGCCCCATCCCCGAAATTCCAGGACCAACTAACGATCGGATCACCAGATACAGACCTCGAAGTGTCCATCAGCTCCACCGGCTGCTGATAACAATGGTCGTCACTGATGATCTCAAACCCCGCATTCGCTCCGCCGACCACGAGAGTGATCCAGTTGCTCGTGTCCTGACAGCCAAGCCCATCGTAGTCGATCAACCGAAGTTTGGTCTCTCCCTGCTGAAACGCGCCGTTAAGAGTGAAGTCAAAATTGCCCGCCGTAACTTCGCCAAGGGACGCATAGCTATAGTACGGATAGTAACTGCCGTCCCCATATTGGAACCAGACATTTTGTACCGGATAGCTTGGACTCTGCGGATCCCCCGTCGGCGCGTGAAGGACCACCGACAGATTCGAACCCGGGCAGATAAAAACATTCCCGCCCGTAGGGTAACCTGCCGCCGTCAGGGTGAAGCTGGCCGGCGCACGCTGCACCAGGACGTTCAGACCCGCTGAAGTCGGGCAGATCCCGTTCGTCGCCTCCACGCTTACGGCATACATCGCGCTGTGCGCATAGTGGTGAACCAGTTGGGTGACGGTTGAATCCGTCCACATCGTCACACCGTCGCCAAAATTCCAAAAAAGACTATCGGACCCGGTTAGCTGTACATGAAACGTCACATTCCCCCGGTCACCTGTACAGGTGCTGCTATAGGAAAAACCGATGACCGGCGCGGGCCGCACCCGGATATAATTGGTTTTGGTCAGCGTATAGGTACAACCTGCTATATCGGTCACCGTCATAGTCACCGAATACTCGCCGGGCTGACCGTAAGAATGCCCTATATTCCCGAAACCGCCGGTTCCCTGCCCGTCGCCAAATAAAAGGCTTTCATATTGCGCGTAGGGCTGCCCCCCAACTGCAAAAAAGACTGTCTGCCCCGGACAGACCACCGTATCGGCTGTGGAAAAGGACAGGGAAGGCGGTCCCGCGATGATCGTCAGGATCCCATTCGTGTTGCCCACACACCCGTTCTTGCCCACCCAGCTTAGCGTGGTGTTATATGTCCCGGGCGTACCAAACGTATGCGTAGGCGTGGCCAGGTTCGACGTAGTCCCGTCGCCAAACGACCATTTCCACGAAGCGAGCTGGCCGAGCTGCGGACAGGCAAACGTCTTCGTCAGCGGTGAATCGCAGGAACTTTGCGGCGCGCCACTGGTCTCAATGATATTGACAACGGGCGGCTGGATAGTCACCGGCTGAATCACCGACGCGCTGCAACCCGCGGCATTGGTCACCGTTAGCTGGATCCAATAGTCCCCATTTCCCGTATAGTTGTAGGAATTCGCGGGCCCGCCCGATGCCGGCGCCTGGCTGCCATAGCCATAATAATAATCATAATTGAAGAGCCAGCTCCAGGACACGGCGCCGGGCGTATGATCGAGGACCTTGACCGTCGTCGGCGCCCCGCAGGAATCCTGCAACACGACATCGAAGGGCTGGATCGCCGGCAGCGCATTCACATTCACCGTGTGCGTGGCCGTTCGCTGGCAGGTACCAAAATAATCGACCTGTGTAAGGGAATGCGTTCCCGTAGCCGGAAAGGGATAACTCAGCGACGGATAAGACCATACCCCGACATTATTGCCATCCGCCTGCCATTGCTCCGTCGTCGGCGTCGGGGCGCTTTGGTCGGTAAGCGGCACCGGCACATTCAGACAGACATTCGCCGCCACACTGAACCCCGCCTGAAAATTCGCCACGTTGACGACATTCATCTGCGTATCGCTGACTACGCATCCCAACGAGCTCGTGGCCGTCAACGCCACCGTATAGGTGCCCTTGGCCGGATAGGAATAGGTGGGGCTGGGCTGCGTGCTCGTCCCGCCGTCGCCAAAACTCCAGCTGTAACTCAGCGTCCCCGGCCCGCTGCTGACGTTGGTGAATTGTTCGGGGTCTCCAGCATTACAAAGGAATTGTTTGCTCTCGGTAAATCCTATATTCATCCGCGGCAGGATCGTCAGCAGCCCGGGCCGTACCTGCGTGGACGTACAGCCATTGACATCCGTCACCGTCAGGCTAACCCCCTCAACCCCGGCCGCGGCATAGCTGTACCCGACCGAGGCCGACGGAACCGATTCCGTCACCCCGTCCCCAAAATCCCAAAGATAGCTGTCTATCGCCCCGCTGCCCGGCGTGGAAGTGGAAGTGAACTGAATGGGGGTAGGGGTGCATACTTTCGTTGCCGACACCGTGAAAGCCGCCGTCGGCGCAGTATAGACTGTAATAGTTTGGGAATAACTCGAAGATTGAGTGCCGTTGCTGACGGTCAGCGTCACGGTATACGAACCCGGTTGAGTATAAGTCGCGACCGGATCCACCACCACTGCCGAATTGCCGTTACCCAGATTCCATTGATAGCTCGCGGCAGGACCACCGCCAATCGACAAATCGGTAAAATGAACGACTAACGGCCCGCAACCCCCGGTCTTATCGGCGGAGAACCTTGCCGTCAACTGCCCAATAGCCGGCTGACAACAGCATAGAACGAGGGTAATGGTTAGCAACCTGAACATTCAGTACCAAAATAATAAATTTTGGCTAACTCTTTGTGGGCTTTAACCCAATGGTAACAAAACAATCCGCCGGCATCCTCCTCTACCGCCTCTCCCCCTATCCGCAGGTATTCCTCGTCCACCCCGGCGGCCCATATTGGCGGAACAAGAGCACCGGCAGCTGGACCATCCCCAAAGGCGAATTCACCGCCGACGAACCCGCGCTCAACGCCGCGATCCGCGAATTCCAGGAAGAGACCGGCGTCCGCCCCGACGGCCATTTCCAACCGCTCAGCCCCATCCGGCAAAAAGGCGGTAAAACAGTCTACGCCTGGGCGATCGAAGGCAACCTCGACCCCGAAAAGCTGGTGAGCAATACCTTCGAGCTCGAATGGCCGCGTGCTTCCGGGCGAATGCAAACCTTCCCCGAAGTAGACAGAGGCGCCTGGTATAGCATCGAAATGGCCCGCCTCGTCATCAACCCGGCCCAAAACGCCTTCCTCGATGAGCTCGCAACCCTCCTCTCCTCGCCGCAACCCACCTAATAAAAACGGGCGCCTAAGCACCCGTTTTGTCTAAATATACCTATTCACCTTTAAGCTATTTTGTCGCTTTGGATTTATCCTTGGGATAGTTCATCAACACCATCTCAACCCGCCGGTTGCGCGCCATGCCCTCCGGCGAATCATTCGGCGCGATAGGCTTGGTCTTGCCAAGACCCTGAATATCCATCCGGGAAGGAGATATCCCCTGCATCGCAAGGTACCGGGCGACGGACTCGGCACGGCGGAGCGATAGTTTCATTTCGCGTGCATCCGGACCCTCACTGTCCGTGTACCCTTCAATCCGCAGCCGGAGCGTGCTGTCGTCCTGCAGGATCTCCGCTACATGGTCGAGCTCCCCAAAGGAGACCGCTTCGATCGCCGCCCTCGCCCGCACAAAGAAGATCCGGTCGGAAGCATGCTTCATCCTCTTGACCAGTTCCGGTTTGATCTCCGGACAGCCAAAATTCGATTTGACCCCTTTGACCAGCGGACACTTGTCCTCATCATCGTTGACACTATCCCCGTCACTGTCGGGCGCCGGGCAGCCCTGGAAGTTCTTCGAGCCGGGGACATCCGGACACTTGTCATGAATATCCGGTACACCGTCGCCATCCCGGTCGGGGCAGCCTAACAATGCTACAGGACCAGCCGAATCCGGGCATTCGTCCTTGGCATCCACAACACCATCGCCATCCCGGTCGCTAATCCCACCTTTATAGACGGTATCTGCTTTATTTTGTTTTTTATCTTTCTTATCCTCTGACTTCCGGTGCTGGAAGATGGGGATCGTCATCCCTACGTGGGCATCCGCAGCCGAGATCTTATTTTTGAACATCGCCGAGACAATCGACCCGCTGCCGACAAACACCGGTCCGAGCCGCACCCCGGCGCCCCAGTTCAGCTGACCCTTTACGTTATAAGTTACCGGCGAATAGATGCTCACCCACTTCTTCTCGAGCCGCGGCGTCACCGTAGCGGTCGTGATGTAATTCGGGCTGACCGGGTTGGTCTCCGAAAGCATATTGACCAGCACATCGGCGTTGATATAAAGCCGTTTGAAAATATTGTAGTCGAAGTTGACACGCACGGCCGTGGGCAGCTTGACCGTCGCCATATTCGTTGCGCCCGTAGCGGTGATGAGGCCCTGCGTTTTTAGGCGCGTGAAATAAGCATTCAGCGATTCCCCGCCCTGCTTCTGCAACTCACTCGTATTATGACCGTCGACATTCATCGTGTACATGGCCCCGTTCGGCGAATTGTGATAGGACACCTGGCCGATATCGGTGATACTGAATCCCAGCCTGAACTTCTCCTCATTGGGGTTGTCATGCCGCTTGACTTCGTAAACAAATCCGATATCGCCGCCCCAGCCATGCCCCGCCATGCCGTTGAGCGCATGCGTGATACTGGACCCATTGCCCAGGCTGTCGATGTTGGAAGAATACTGAGCCGTCACCGAGCCGGTCATATTGACGATGGTATTGGTCGGGTCGATCTCCAATTGCAGCGGCCCCGTAGAAAAGCTTCCATACGCGATACCCAAAATATATTTCCCGGTAATCCCGATCTTCATCTCGGCATGGTCGGTCTTCATCAGCACCCGGCCATAGGAAACCCCCGCCTCCGCAAAAGAGTTGACCTTCGCCTGCAGACTGCGGTTGAGGATCTCGGTATTATAGAAGGCGGCATTGGACGACCCGAGCAATTGGAACAGCGGATTCCCGAGGTTATATTCATTGCCGATCGTCCGCATCCGGGTGATGAGCCCGAGCGCATCCTTCTTCGTGAGATTGATCGTCGCCGAAGGCCCGAGAATATCGGTATTGAAGTATAGGTATTTGTAATCGGTATTGGGGATCTTGTCGTAGCCATTCCCTTCTTTCAGCCCGCTGAATTTGAAGCTCAGGAGCCTGCTGCGGTCCATCTCGTAGGCATTGTTGCCGGCAAAAGCACTGACCGCAAATAGATTGATATTGACTTTGAACTTACTGTCTGCCAGTACGCCGGGATTCAGGAGGACCCCATTGACACCCGAATAATTGTCATATCCGTACCCGATGAAGGATTGGGAGGAAGCAGTCAGGCACAGTAGTACTCCTAAGAGGAATACAACGCTCTTTTTTTTCATACACGACGGACATTGGTTTTTGTATAGGATGGGGAACACAGGTTCACCCCTGATTTAACGCCGAATTAAGAGTTTTATTATATGTGCCCACCACCCCCACTCTACTTCGGTTTGCCCAACACATCCGCATCCACCACCCCATTCACCTGGATCCTGGTTATCCTTACCCTCGCCCCATAAGGACTAAGCGTGATCGCATGCGGAAACACCCACCCCCCCGGAACCACTTTATAATCCCCATACTCCGTCACCACCTCCCCATCCGGATGCCCCTCCGCCCCAAACCCCGGCAGGATCGTCCCAAGCACATTCCCCCCAAAATGACTGGCCCGGAGGATGTACCCCGTCCTCGCATCGATCGAATACATCGTCGACCCGCCCTGCGGAAAAGAGACTTTCAATTTAAAACAGGGCTCTCCATTTACCGTATCCTTGCCGACGAGCTCGACCTTATTCCCCTTCGCCGCATAGTCGACGAGCGGCCCGCCGGGATCGATCTCCGGACGCAGGGACTTGAATTGCTCATCTGTAAGGGGTTTGAACAATCCTCCCGTCCCCGGCCCCGCGCTCCACCCCTGCCTCGGCGTCACGACAATCACGACCTTCCCCGCCGGCATGATGATCTCCTGTCGGTATACTCTGTCATACACGCGCCACGACCGCGAACTCATCTCCGCCCCGCTCCCAAGCACGGCTATCCCTTCCTGATAGAGACTGTTGATGGACTGGAGCTTCTCCTTCCCACCCATCGCAGCTAAATATTTATTGACGACATCTTGCGCCGACTGTGCCCGGCCGGCCGCCGCCACGAGACAAAAAACAACACCCCAAAGGATACGCGACAAATACATTTATATAGTGTTTGTGGGTTGCCAAAATACGATAATTTAGCATATGCAGATCATCGGCCAATTAGTAGACATCCTTCAGCGTAACATTTATCCAGCCGTCGTCACCATCGAAGCGGGCCGGATCCAGTCGATCACCCCTTTATCGATCGCCGTTCCCGCCGATGCCGCCGAACCCGCACCCATCCTGCTTCCCGACAACGCTCCCTATATTCTCCCCGGCTTCATCGACGCGCACGTACATATCGAGTCGTCACTCCTGATCCCGGCCGAATTTGCCCGCCTCGCCGTGCTGCATGGGACCGTCGCCACGGTGAGCGATCCCCACGAGATCGCAAACGTCTGCGGGCTTGCAGGTATAGAATTCATGATCCGAAACGGTAATTCCGTGCCCTTTTACTTCAATTTCGGCGCGCCGAGCTGTGTGCCCGCCACCCGTTTCGAGACCTCGGGCGCCAACCTCGAAGCCGCCAAAGTCGCCCAGCTCCTCGCCCGCGACGATATCAAATATCTCAGCGAGATGATGAACTTCCCCGGCGTTCTGCATAAGGATCCGGAAGTCATGGCCAAGATCCACGCCGCCCAACGCCTCGGCAAACCCATCGACGGCCACGCCCCCGGCCTGCGCGGCGAGCAGGCCCGGCAATATATCGCCGCGGGGATCAGCACGGACCATGAATGCACTACGGCGGAAGAGGCCCTGGATAAATTGACGTCCGGGATGCAGATCCTCATCCGCGAAGGAAGCGCGGCCCGCAACTTCGACGCGCTTATCGGCCTGCTGAATGATTATCCGAATCAGATGATGTTTTGCAGCGACGATTGTCATCCCGACTACCTCGTGGCGGGCCATATCGACCGCCTTTGCGCCCGCGCCGTGGCCCGCGGTATCGACGTCTTCAAAGTCCTTCGCGCCGCCTGCGTCAACCCCGTCGTGCATTATCGGCTGGATACCGGACTGCTCCGCGTCGGCCACAGCGCCGACCTCATCCTCGTCGAAGACCTCCGGGACTTCCGGGTGCTTAAGACCATCATCCGCGGTCAGGTGGTCGCCGAAGATGGGATTTCGCTTGTCGTTCCGCGCGACCCGCTTACCGGTTCCCCCGCTTCCACCCCCGAACCGATCAATCACTTTCACAGCAATCCCCACACCCCCGAAGACTTCGCGTACATCCTCAATAAATGGGGAGAAGAAGAGAACGTTGAGCAAGCCTACGTCATCGAAGCCCTCGACGGCCAGCTGATCACCAACCGCCTCATCGTACCGCTCGCCGACTGCCTTCCCGCCGAAGACCCCATCGCCGCCGATGGTTCCACCGCCGTCCGCCTCCACGCCAACCCGGATCTGGATATTTTAAAGGTCGTCGTCGTCAACCGCTACCAACCCAACCGCCCCGTCTCCAAATCGTTCATAAAAGGGTTCGGCCTCAAACGCGGCGCCCTCGCTTCTTCGGTTGCCCATGACAGTCATAATATCGTCGCCGTCGGCGTCGACGACGACAGCATCTGCCGCGCCGTCAACCTCGTGATCGCCCACCAGGGCGGCCTCTCCTGCGTCAACCCCGGGCCCAACGCCATTGAAATGATCCTCCCCCTCCCCGTCGCCGGCCTCATGTCCCTCGAACCCGGCCCCACCGTCGCCACCGCCTACACCACCATCGACCGCCTCGCCAAAGACCTCGGCTCCACCCTCGCCGCCCCCTTCATGACCCTCTCCTTCATGGCCCTCCTCGTCATCCCCCACCTGAAACTCAGCGACCTCGGCCTCTTTGACGGCGACAACTTCACCCTCCTCTGAACTTCCGTATCTTAGCCGCCAATTAAACCGACGTCTATGACCGCCAAACAAACGCCGCCGACCTCCACCCTCAA
>DASZJO010000032.1:0-7669 GCA_035948015.1 Puia sp. | reverse complement strand
TGAGGATAGCTTTGGAGGCGGCTACCCACATTGCCACTTTCTGGCGTTCGTCTTTGGCAATCTTGCGGGCAAGGTATTGGGAATAGAAAATCGTGGCGCTCACGATGACGATGGCCACCAGGGCCAGCAAGGATCTCCAATTAAATATTGCCCGGATCATATGCCGAAATTATAAAAAGCGGAGCACTAATTAGGTGATTACCTTATTTTTGGGAATTCATTGACGGCCGGAGGCCGTCGGAAATAATTTACATTAGTGACGCCGACAACCTCTATTGTTATACTGAATTGGAACGGACGTGGTTTCCTGGAAAAATTCTTACCTTCTGTAACGGCCTGCACCTGCCCCGGGGCTGAGGTGATCATTGCGGATAACGCTTCCAGCGATGATTCGCTGGCATTTGTGCGCGAACATTACCCCCAACTGCGGATAATCGAAATGGACAAGAACCGGGGATTTGCGGGCGGCTATAATGAAGCGTTACGCCACCTGGACGGCGATTATTATGTGCTGTTGAACTCGGATGTGGAGGTCACGGCGGGATGGCTTGAACCCGTGATCGAGCTGATGGAGAAGGACCGCACTATCGGTGCCTGTCAGCCTAAGATCAGGATGTATGCTGATAAGGGTTTGTTTGAGTATGCGGGGGCGGCCGGCGGCTGGCTGGACTATCTGGGCTATCCCTTTGCAAAAGGAAGGGTATTCGATGATTGTGAAGAGGACAACGGGCAATACGATCAGGCAGAACCGATCTTTTGGGCCAGCGGGGCCGCGATGTTCATCCGGTCGCATCTGTTTCACGAAATGGGAGGGCTGGATACATATTTCTTTGCTCACCAGGAGGAGATCGACCTATGCTGGAGGTTGCAACTGGCGGGTCATAAAGTCTATTCCTGCCCCAGATCGGTTGTCTATCACGTTGGAGGGGGAACGCTGCCCAAAGGGAATGAAAGGAAGGTCTTTCTGAATTTCCGCAATAACCTGATCATGATGGCGAAAAACCTCCCGGCGGGGCAATCGTGGTGGAAGATCCCGTTCCGGTTCCTGCTGGATTCGATCTCGGCATGGAAGTCGCTGCTGGCCGGTGAGGGGGTGTATTTCATGGCCATCCTTGAGGCGCATCTGGCTTTTCTCAAGTGGGTGGCAATCAAGCGAAAAGAGAGTGTATTCCCGCAAAAAAAAGGGGGTAAGCTGTTGGGGTGGTATACAGGAAGCGTTGTATGGCAATACTTTATCGCAGGAAAGAAAACTTTTAATGAAATAGTGAAGGTTAGACGGTGATTTTTTGGGAAAAACCCTATTTTTGCAAGGCAATTAATTAGCTATGGATCAACCTATAACGGATCAGCCGATAGAATTGAAAGACCCCAAATTGAAAGACTTTGCGCATAGCTGGGTCGATTCTTCCGTATTCCTGTTCTATCTGGAAGTGTTTTGTATTGTAGCTTTCCTGTTCGGGGCTTCTTATGGGCTATACGCCCATCGCTATAAGGGCAAACCGGAAGTTGAGGTTCCCGGTAATACCCTGTATACCCCTCAGTACAAATAGGGTATAAAAAAGATTTTTCAGGGATCATACGTTGCCTTATTTTTGCAGCCCCATAAATGGATTGCGTGTTAAGGGATAGGGTGAGGGAGTTCTTTTAGAAATATCATTATGCGGAAGTAGCTCAGTTGGTAGAGCGCAACCTTGCCAAGGTTGAGGTCGCGGGTTCGAGCCTCGTCTTCCGCTCCAGGAATTCCATCGGTGATTGTGCCGGTGGAATTTTTTATTTAGGCTATCTTTGATGAGTGAGGCCGGGTCGGTGGGGTATGGATCGTTAAATGCCCGGGTGGCGGAACTGGTAGACGCGCAGGACTTAAAATCCTGTTTCCCGCAACGGAAGTACGGGTTCGATTCCCGTCCCGGGCACTTTAAAATCAAAACAGTTACGAAGGGTCGCAATTACGGCGGCCCTTTCGCTTAAAAAAAAATTTGCGAAGCCAACTGGTTTCGGGTATATTTGAGAAGCCGATCGGCTTCATATTTACCAACATGAGACGTGACATTTTTCAAGCCATTGCAGACCCCACCCGACGAGCGATCATCGTCCTGATCGCCGTGCAGGCCATGACCCCCAACGCCATTGCGGAGCACTTCGACATCACCCGCCAGTCCATATCCAAACATTTGCGCATCCTGTCCGAATGCGACCTCCTGGCCCACAAGCAAGAAGGCAGGGAAATCTTCTATGAACTAAAAATTGATAAAATGAACGAAATCGATAACTGGCTGGCCCAGTTCCGGGAGATTATGAAAAAAAGGTTCCAGCAACTCGATCAAGTATTGTACACGATAAAAAATAAGAAAAAATGAACCTGCTATTTGATTTCACCGTAGACAAAGCCACGAAAACCATTCACATTACCCGTGAATTTGCCGCCGACCTCGATCTCGTCTGGGATGCCTTTACAAAAGCCGAAATACTGGATGAGTGGACGGCTCCCAAACCGTGGCGGGTCCGGACGAAGGAAATGGACTTCCGGGAAGGTGGGCGTTGGTTATATGCCATGATCACCCCCGAAAAAACCCATTGGTCGTTGGCCGAATTTATCGAGATCAAACCCAAGTCCAGTTTCTCTTCCCGAAATACATTTAGCGATGAAAACGGAAACTATATCATTGATGGTTTTTCATTGACGAAGAATTCCTTCAAGGCAGGGACCGAGACAACCACGGTTCACATTGAAAAACAATTCGATCAGCTTTCTACCCTTGAAATGATGGTCGCGGGCGGCTACAAGGAAGGCATGGCCGCGGGATTGAGCAATCTGGACGAATATCTGCGTTCCATGGTCAAGATATAACGGATAAGGAACTATTCGACCCGTAAATTATTCACCGGGTTAGCGATTGCGGCTTTCAGGGCGCGGAAGCCAACGGTCAGCCAGGCGATCAGCAGGGTGATTAGAGCGGCCAGCGCGAAGACCCACCAATGGAGGGTGATGCGGTAGGCGAAGTTTTGGAGCCATTTGTTGACGGCCCACCAAGCGAGGGGAATGGCGATGAGATTGGCGAGCAGAACGAGTTGGACGAAATTCACCGATAATAACCGGACGAGGTTGGAGACGGAGGCGCCGAGGACTTTGCGGATACCGATCTCTTTGATGCGGCGTTCGGTCGACAGGGTAGCGAGGCCAAAGAGGCCGATGCAGGAAATGAAGGCAGTGAAAATCGCGGAAAAGCTTATGATCTGTTTCCATTTTTCCTGGGCGTCGTAGGCATGCAGGTTGTCATCCTTCACGAACGTATAGTCGAACGGCTGAAAGGGCGCCAGTTTTTTGAATGTCGACCCGATGAAGGCGAGGGTTGCGGGTTTGTCGGTGGGAGCGATCCGGATATCCAATTCGAGATCCGGTCCGGACGACTCGAGGGCGAATACCTGCGGGTCGATCTTCATGGTGAGGCGATAATAATTAAAGTCCCGGATGACACCGACGACAGTCATCTGCTGGTGGTTTGCGCCCAACTCCACTATCTGGCCAATCGGGTCTTTCCAGCCTGCCTGCTGAGCAAAAGTTTCGTTGATGATGACAGAGTGTATACTGTCGGTCGGAAAATCGGGTGAGAAATTTCGGCCTTTGATCAGGGGAATCTGTAATGTGCTGAAATAATTCTCGTCGATATGTTCGTAGGAGAATAGGATCTGTTTACCGGCTGCATTAACGCCCTCCTCCCGGCCGTTACCGTTGTGCCGGGCCATAGCGCGGACGGCAGGATTGGTCAGCAGTTCGTTCCTGAACACGCGCGTGAACTGCCCGCTGCTGTCGGCTTCCAGATTGACAGCCAGGAGGTCATTGTCGTTATAGCCAAGGTCCTTATGGGTCAGATAATAGAACTGTTGGGACATGAAAAAGGCGGAAATAATGAAGAAGCCGGCCAGCGAAAACTGGATGACCGCCAAACCTTTGCCGAGGTGGTTCCTGCCGGTGAGCCGGAAGCGCTGATAGAGGGTGTCGACCGGATTGAATCCCGAGAGGACCAGCGCCGGATAAAAGCCCGCGGTTAAGCCTGTGAGGAGGAAGAATGCGACCGAAAACAAGATGAGCCGGGCATCGAGCAACCAGGAAAGGCTAAGCTGTTTGTTCGCCAATTGGTTGAATACCGGCAAGGCGAGCAGGGCCAGGCCGATGGCAAATGCAAAGGAGATGCCACAGGCGACAAAAGATTCGCCGAGGAACTGCCCGATCAATTGGCGGCGGCTGCCACCGATGACTTTCCGGATGCCGATCTCCTTACTCCTTTTTTGGGCCTGGGCGATGGTGAGATTGATGAAATTGATGCAGGCGATGACCAGGATAAAGCCGGCGATCCCGCCTAAGATATAGCCGTAGATGGGGTCGCTGGTGCCAGAGTTGTCGTCGATGCCGTATATCCTGCCGAGATGGATGGCCGTCAGCGGTTGAAGACCGACATTGAAAGAGAACTGGAGACCATAGCCGTGAGCGGCTTTGAGGGCGGGCGCAGACTCGGACCGATACACACGGGTCATTTTGGTCAGGACGGAACTCGCATCGGCGTGCGGCGTGAGGAGCAGGAAAGTGGAGACGTCAAAACTCATCCAGCCGCCCTCGCCGTTGATGGCCTGATAAAATTTCATCGGCAGGAGGATGTCGAATTTGATGGTTGAGTTTTGCGGGCAATTCCTGGCGACGGCGGTAATGCTGAACGGAATGAATTTCTTGTCGATCTGGAATTCGAGGGTTTTACCGATGACGTCGGTGGTACCAAAGTATTTTTTTGCTGTTTGCTCCGTGATGACCATGCCGTGCAAGTCAGAGAGGGCGGTGTTGGGATTGCCGCTAAGGATGGGAAAAGAAAAAACCGAAAAGAAATTCGAGTCGGCAAAGTGGATATGCTGATCGAAGGTGCGGTCATCTTGCTTCAGGATATAGTCTTTGGCGAAGATGCGGGTATATGCGTTGATCTCCGGGATCACCTGCTTGAAGGAGGGGCCGTAGATTGTGCCGGTCCAGCCGTTGAAGGCGCGGTTTGTTCCGTCGGCGTTCAGGACCTGCATCGTGATGCGGTAGAGGTCGTTGCGATGATGATGGAATCGATCGTAGCTCCAGTCATCGTCGACGTAGAGCAGGATCAGCATGCAGCACGCGAGGCCGATACTGAGGCCGGCGATATTGATGACGGAAACGACCCTGTTGCGGCGGAGGTTACGGATGGCGACGGTAAAGTAGTTTTTTACCATGGATCAGATTGTTGTAGAAAGCTAAGCATTTTTGGGGAAATCCTTATATTTAGAGACAATCATCATTTATGCCCCTACCACCATTGTCTTCGCGGATCCTGCTTTTCGGATGGCTATCCATTTTTTCGGCGGCAAATTCGACAGGTCAGGGAACCCGCCTCCTGCGGCAACCCAGCCTGAGCGCAACGCAGATCGCTTTTGAATATGGCGGCGATATCTGGATCGTCGGCAAGGAAGGCGGTGAGGCGAAGCGGATTACCAGCACACCAGCGGTCGAGAGCGACCCGCATTTTTCGCCGGATGGTAAGTGGATTGCCTTTACGTCGGACCGGGGCGGATCGCCGCAGGTCTATGTGGTTTCGGCGGAGGGAGGTATCCCCATGCGGCTCACGTGGTTCCCTTCCGCGGCGGGTGCACGGGGGTGGACGCCGGATGGCAAGCGGGTATTGTATAGCAGTACGCGGGAAACGGCTCCGGCCGGGTATGGCCGGTTGTGGAGTGTGGCGGCTACCGGTGGGCCAGCCACGCTATTGCCTGCGCCGATGGGCTTTGACGGGTCGTACGCGCCGGACGGGAAGAAGATCGTTGTCGATCGGGTCGGCCGGTGGGATGTTGAGTGGCGGCATTATCGCGGCGGCCAGAATACCGCTTTGCGGGTCCTGGACCTGGCAACGCTGGAGGAGCAAGAGATACCCAGTCCGGACCGGTCGATGGATATCCGGCCCGTTTGGCTGGGTGATGAAGTATATTTTTTGTCGGACCGGGACTTCTATATGAATGTCTGGGCCTGGAGTGCCGGGAAGGGCCTGCGCCAGGTTACGCATGGGACCGAGGGGGATATCAAATGGCTTACGGGTAATGGATCTGCGCTTGTGTATGAGCGTGGAGGGTACCTATATTCGCTGGACCCGGTCAGCGGGAAGAGTATGGCCTTGACAATCGAGGTGCATGGGGACTTTCCCTGGGCGGAGCCGCATTGGGAGAATGTCAGCAAGATGATCGCAGATGCGTCGTTGTCGCCGACGGGGAAACGCATTCTGATCGAAGCACGGGGAGATATCTACACGGTCCCGGTGGAAAACGGAAGCCCGCGGAACCTTACGCATAGCTCTGACGTGGCGGACCGGAGGCCGGTTTGGTCGCCGGATGGAAAGCAGATCGCCTGGTTCTCGGACAAGGGTGGGGAAGGGTATGCGTTATACATCGCCGACCAGGAGGGGAAAACCGAGCCGCGGAAGATCCCGATCGGTGAGTCGAAGCTGGGTTGGGAGCCGTGCTGGTCGCCGGATGGGAAATGGATCGCTTTCGACGATAATAAAGTCCGGGTACAGGTGTTGGAGGTAGCGACGGGTAAGATCGTGACGGCCGATGTCGGCGGTGCCAACCTGGAGCGGGGAGGAATGGGTCTTGTATGGTCGCCCGACTCCAAATGGCTGGCCTATTCGAAGACGGCGCCGAATAATTTCGGGCGGATCACGGTCTGGTCGGTGGCCTCTGGAGAGGCGCGGGCGGTAAGCGATCCGATGGCGGACGCCGCGTCGCCGGCCTGGGACAGGGATGGGCGGCATTTGTATTTTTTAGCCAGTACGGATGCGGCGCTGGGTTCAGGTTGGGCTAATACGAGCTCGATCCTGGCGAGGCCGAATTTTGCCGGGTATGTGGTGGTATTGAGAAAGGAGGACCCGCCGCCGTTCCCGTTGAAGAGTGATGAAGAGGCCGATACGGCGAAGAATGCAGGAAAAAATAAAGATAGTGTAGTGCGGATCGATTGGGACAATCTTGACCGGCGGACTATCCCGTTGCCCGTCCCCGCGGGCAATTACCGCGAATTGCTTAGCGGGCCGAAGGGTTCGGTCTTCCTCGTCGGAGATGGGACGGTCAGCAAGTTCACGCTGGAGACAAAAAAAATGGATGAATTCATACAGCATGCGGGCAATGTGCGGGTCTCCGCGAACGGTGAGAAGCTCTTGTTCGAATCGGGAAACAGCTGGCGGGTGGTGGCGACCAGCAAGCCGCCTGGGCCCGGGGAAGGAGCGGTAGGGATGAATCTGCGGATGGACCTGGACCGGCTGGCGGAATGGAAGCAGATCTTTACAGAAGCGTATAGGTATGAGCGGGATTATTTCTATGATCCGGCGCACCATGGGAGGGACTGGAAGGCCGTTTGGGATTACTACTGGCCGCAGCTTGCCTGGGTCCGGCACCGGGCCGATCTGAACTATCTGCTTGACCAGCTGGGCGGAGAACTTAGTGTGGGGCATAGTTTCGTCTTTGGGGGAGATTTTCCGGCGGTCGATACGAATCGGGCTGCGGGGTTGGGGGCAGACCTTGTCGCGGAAGACGGACGGTGGCGGATCAAGCGTATCTATACGGCCGAAAGCTGGAATCCCGAGCTAGCGGCGCCCTTGTCGCAGCCAGATCTGAA